>NZ_DBFOSR010000123.1:0-22483 GCF_048427265.1 Paraeggerthella sp. | reverse complement strand
GCGCTGGAGCGCCCGCGCGACGAGAGCAACGGTGACTGGGCCTCCACCGTAGCCATGCGTTCCGCCAAGCAGGCTAAGAAGAACCCCCGCGAGATCGCTCAGATCATTGTCGACCATCTTCCGGAGAACGGCATTATCGCCTCCGCCGAGATCGCCGGCCCCGGCTTCATCAACTTCCGCCTGTCCTCCACCGTGCTTCAGGGCGTTGTTTCCCAGGTGCGCGAGGAGAAGGAAGGCTTCGGTCACGGGTTCATCCCCGAGGGTCAGCGCTACATTAACCTCGAGTACATCTCCGCCAACCCCACGGGTCCCATGCACGTGGGACATGGCCGTTGGGCTGCTTTGGGCGATGCCACGGCGCGCGTGATGCGCCATGCCGGCTACGATGTGTACGAGGAGTTCTACATCAACGACGCCGGCACGCAGATGGACAACTTCGGCGAATCCGTGGCCGTGCGCTATCAGCAGATCCTCGGTCGCGACGTCGAAATGCCTGAGGCTTGCTATGCCGGTTCCTACGTGAACGACATCGCGCAGGTCATCATCGACGAGGACGGCGACGTCTGGCTTGACGCCGATCCGCAGGAGCGCATGGAGAACTTCCGCGAGCGCGCTTACCAGATGATGCTCGCCGAGCAGCATCGCGTGACCGGTCGTTTCGGCACCACGTTCGATTGCTGGTTCTCGGAGCGCTCCCTGTACGTGAAGGACGAGTCGGGCGAAAGCGCCGTGGACCGCAGCCTGAAGGCCATGAGCGAGAAGGGCTACATCTACGAGCAGGACGGGGCCACGTGGTTCAAGTCGAGCGCGTTCGACGACGAGAAGGACCGCGTGCTGATCAAGGCGAACGGCGAGTACACGTACTTCATGAGCGACGTTGCCTACCACTACAACAAGCTTGAGCGCGGTTTCGACCACCTGATCAACATCTGGGGCGCCGACCATCATGGCTACATCGCCCGTTGCGAGGCCATGCTTGCGGCGTGGGGCCGTCCCGGCGCGCTCGAGATCATGCTCGGCCAGCTGGTGAACCTGTTCCGCGACGGCGAAGCCGTTCGTATGTCCAAGCGTACCGGCGAGATGATCACGTTCGAGGAGCTCATCGACGAGGTGGGCGTGGACGCGACGCGTTACCTGATGCTGTCGCGCTCTTCCGATCAGCCCATCGACTTCGACATCGAGGTGGCGAAGAAGAAGGACGCTTCCAACCCGGTGTACTACGTGCAGTACGCTCATGCGCGTATATGCTCCATCCTGCGCAAGGCCGCCGACGCCGCCGACGCGGCTGCCGCCGAGGCCGGCGAGCTTTCCATGGACGAGCTGGCGGCTAAGGTCGTGCCTGCGGGCGTGGACCTGTCCCCGTTGACGCACGAGTCCGAGTTGGCCCTTATGCGCAAGATGGACGATTTCGCCGACCTGGTGTCGCAGGCTGCGCGCGATCGCGCTGCGTTCCGCCTGACGCATTACGCTCAGGATCTGGCGGCGTTGTTCCATTCGTTCTACACCAACTGCCACATCATCGGCGAGGACGAGGCCGTTCAGAACGCGCGTCTGGCGCTTGCCGATGCGACTCGCATTGTTTTGGCGACCACGCTGGGTCTGCTGGGCGTGAGCGCTCCGGCCAAGATGTAACGCTTCCTGCTCATACGGCACACGGAAAGGCCCGCAAGCTCGTCGCAGAGCTTGCGGGCCTTTTTATGCAGGGGAGCGTTGCGGTGCGGAGCGAGGCTGCGAAAACCGTGCTTCGCGCGTTACACGTTGTCTTCGAGGTCGATCTGCATAAGGTACACGTTCTCGCGCAGGCGCTTCGCGGTGGCGCGGCACAGGTCGTCTTCCTCGTAGCGCGTTTGTATTTGCTCCAGCTCCAGGTGCAGTCCAAGTCGCTTGATGTCGACCGCGGCATCCGCCGTGCTGGTTATGGCCGTGATGGAGGGGGCTTTCGAGCGCAATGCGCTCAACGTGCGCTGGTACTCCAGGAGCAGAGACGATAGGTCCTCGGCGTTTTCCTCCGATACGCCGGGAGCCATTTCCCCTTGCAGCTTCTCGATGACGAATTCGCACGACCGTATCTGCAGATCGCGGATGGCCTGCGCGGTTTCGGTCAGATTCGCTCCGGGCATGCCCTGCACGAACCGATACCATCCGGACCTCAGCGCTGTGCGCATGCGCAAGGCGGCCCTTTGCGGCGACCAATGATCGGCGTGGTGGCGCAGAAGGTTCTCTATATGCGAGAGCCGGCTTAAGTACTGGTAGCCTACCAAAGGATACGTTTCCTCATGCTCGATGAGCTCGAAGACGAATTCCTGTTCCCAGCGCAGCGTTTTCAGGCGCAGCTCGAGGTTCGGCTCGTCGTCGATGTTGTGCTGCTCTTTGATGCGCGCAATGCGGTCGTTGTAAGAATGGATGACCATTTGCGTGGCAGCGCGGTTCTCGGGTGTTTGGCGAGCCGACAACTCCTCGATGACGTTGCGCAGGATCTCGAGGCTCACCTGCGTTTCGTCGCAGCGCTGATCTTCTTCGGTGGTCGGCTTGCGCGGAGCTAGCAGGGGAACCACGAACGTAGCCAGCAGAAGCGTGACCACGATGACGCCGCATGCCAGGAACATGATGAGCTGTTGCTGCGGGATGGCGCGCGGCAGCGTGAGGATGACGGCGAGCGTGATGGTTCCTTTTGGACCTGCCAGCGTCATGATGGCCGCCGATAGCATATCGGTTTTCGATAGCCTGCGCTGCTTCGCCGTGCCGTCTTCCTTGTTTTTGCCTTTGCGGCTTCGCGAGCGCTCCATGATGAGAATCCATACGAAGCGCACTGCGATGAGTATGAGCGTGATGCCCAGGACATAGGATATGAGCAAGCCGTTGTCGATGTACACGTTAGCCCAGGTCTGCTGCATGGCGCGGGGAAGCTGCGTGCCCAAGAGAACGAACACGATCCCGTTAAGGGTGAAGGACAGCACCTGCCAGACGCTGGCCGAAACGATGTTCATGCGCGATATCGAAGGCCCCAGCGTGCGGGGGGATATGACGTTCACCAGTCCTGCTGCGACCACTGCCAAAATGCCGCTCGCGCCCACCTGGTTGGCTACCAGGTACACGATGAAGGGCGTGAACACCTCGAACAGCACGTGGAATGTGGTGTTCTCCAGGCCCCAGGAGCGCACTTTGCGCACGATGAAGTTGCCCAGGTAGCCCAGCGCTATGCCGATGAAAATGCCTCCCAAAAAAGAGAACAGGAACTCGACGGTTGCGTTGACCAGGGAGAACGTGCCGGTAACGGCTGCGGCCAGCGCGAACTGGAAGGCAACGATGCCCGATGCGTCGTTGATGAGCGATTCCCCTTCCAGAATGCTCTTGGCGCGGGGCGAGATGTCGGTTTCCTTGGAAAGCGAGGCGACGGCAACGGCGTCGGTGGGGCCCAGGGCGGCGCCCAGGGCGAAAGCGGCGGCTAAGCTGATGGAAGGTACGACCCAGTTGACCGCAAAGCCGACCACCAGAGCCGTGACCACCACCAGTCCGATGGCGAGCGAGACGACGGGCCTTTTGTTGCGCCAGAGCGCCGCTTTGTCGACGCTTTTCGCTTCGTCGTAGAGCAGCGGGGCGATGAACAGAACTAAGAACAAATCGGCTTCGTCGAACAGGATGTCGATCTGACCGCCTGCGACCACGGCGATGATCAGGCCTAGTCCAATTTGGATAAGAGGGGAGGATACCTTGGGGACAAGCTGGTCTATGATGGAGGATACGAGGACGGCTGCCAACATGAGTAGAGCGAACATGAGGGCTTCCACGTGGCGATCTCCTTGCGTTGTAGCGAACGGGTCGCCTTATTGTATCGGGATAAGGTCACCCTTATAGGCGCAACGGCGATGTTTCACGCGATTTCAACGGAAAGCTGGGAAGTCGGGTTTTGCGTCCTTCGCGCGCGCCCTAACGTGCGGCGGCGTCGGTGGCCAAGATGCTTGCCTTCACGTAGAGGGTGTAGGCGATGGCCGATGTTGTTGAAAGCACGAGGTCCCGTTCGAAGTCTCCCTTGTTCGCGCCGCTTGTAAGGCCTGCCGGGCTGGTGGGTTCGGCGGAGAACAGGGCTTCGAGCGCCGCTTCGAACGCGTCGCAATAGTAATCGTAGGCCACATGCGTGTCGAAGCTTGCGATCTGCATGCGAATGAGGCGGTCGATTTCGGCGATCGAGAACGTTTGCTTGAGCGTGCATATAACGATGAGGTACGCAACATGGGAGCGCGTGTACTTCTTGCCTGAAGCCGACGAGAGGACCCCCTGCTTCACGTAGTTGTTCACCATGGAACGCGTGATGATCTTCTCGTGTTCCTGGTAGAGCGGGGCGAGCGTTTCCTCGAGGTATCCGATGAGCTGGTCCATGTACAGGTCGATGCGGGGTATCTCCTGGTATCGCGGCAAGCGCAGGTTGACGAGTTTTTGCGCGTAGGGCGACATGCTGATGGATGAAGGGTTCATGGATTCCTTTCCACGGTATTCGTACGAATGAGAATAACAATCCGTACGGGGTCAGTCAATCTTCGTTGTTGCTTGACACGGTGCTATGCTCCTTATAATCTAGTAATGAAAACCATATCATAAAGCTATTGAAACTTTGAAAGAAGGATAGTATGAATGCAAGCCGTATAGCGCTCGTGGTGGATTCCTGCACCGACGTTCCTCCCGAGGATATCGACCGGTACGGCATGTACGTGGTCCCTTTGCAGGTGAACTACGAACACGAATCGTTTTTGGACAAGGTGACCATCACTCCTCAAGAGGTGTACGATCGCTTCTCTCAGGAAATTCCCACAACGTCTACGCCTACTCCCGCCGTTGCGCGAAACGTGCTCGAGCGCGTGGTGGCCGACGGGTACGATCGCGCGGTTATCGTGACCATTTCGAGCGGGCTTTCCGCTACGTACGAGTTGATGCGCTCGCTTTCGACGGGAATGCCGGAGCTTGATTGCTGCTTGGTCGACACGAAGAACATCGGGATGGGCGCGGGCCTGGTTGCTCTTGCAATTGCGCGAAGGCTGGCCGAGGGCGCGTCGTTCGAGGACATCAAGCGCGAAGGCGACCAGATAGCGAAGAATACGAGGGTGTACTTCTGCGTCGACACGCTTGAGTACCTGCGCAAGGGCGGCCGCATCGGCGAGGTGACCTACCGCGTGGGCAGCTTGCTCGACATGCGTCCCGTGATCAGCTGCAACGAAGCGGGCGTATACTATACCGTTACGAAGGCCAAGGGGCGTCGGCAGTCGCTCAAGAAGGCCATGCAGTGCGTCGAGGAGTTCGCTGCGAAGTTCCCTCGCAGCACGGTTGCCGTGGTGAACGGGGATGCGGCGGACGAGGCGGTCGAGGTGAAGGCCGAGCTTGCATCGCGGATGAGCGGCGTGCAGTCGTGGTACGAGGGGCAGATCAGCCCGGTTCTCGTGGTGCATACCGGTCCTGGCCTGATCGGCATAGGCGTGCAGGGGGAGTGCTAGGGGCGGGGTTGCTTCGTTCCGCGCCGCGCGTTGCGTCCAGCCTGCGCCTCGCGCCGCGCGTTGTGTCCAGCCTGGCGCCTCGCGCCGCGCGTCCCGTCTGCCCGGCGTCTCTCCCCATCGCGCCCGTTTTGCGCACGCGTTTCGCCCGTCGTGTCAAAACGATCGAGTTTTGCTGGTCCTCGAACCAGGATAATTCGAAGTTCCGTTCGTCTGACCTGGGAAAATAAAAACCACGTGCGGAGCGAGCCCTCTTGGAAGGGTGAAAACCGCCGCAAAACTCGTCCGTTTTGACAGCGGCTTCCTGTTCCGCAGCGCTTACGTTGCGGAACCTGCTTTGGGTTCGGTAATCGGAAGCATGAGTTTCACGGTGAACCCGTGTGCAGGCTCGCTTTCCAGGGAAAGCGAGCCGCCGTGCGCTCGGACGATACGATCTGCCAGTGCAAGCCCCAAGCCGTGCTCTTCTCCGTACGATCCCGCCGCGCTTCGCGCCGTGCGCGAGCGCGCCAGGCGCGCTTCGAGGGCCGCCAGCTCGTCGCGCGTCACGCCCGCGCCGTCGTCGGCAATGCGGATGACGGCGCAGTTCGCCTCCCTGTTCAAAAGCGCGAGCGATACGCGTATGCGGCAGCCCGCTTCGTTGTGCAGCCGTGCGTTGGCCAGGGCGTTTTCCACCACGCGCGTCAGCAAGCGCTCGTCGCCGAGAACCGTCGCGTCGGCTGCGCGCTCATCGACGTGCAGGTCTACCGGGTGCGCGTCGTCGATCTGGGCGTTCATGTGCGCGGCGATGACGGTGCGCAGAAGCTTCGAAAGGCGTACGCGCTCCAGGTTGAGCGGTTGGGCGGCGTAGTCCAAAAGCGATGCGGTGTTGAGGTCGGTGACCAGGTCCTTGATCCTCAGGCCCTGCGCGCGTATGATGCGTGCCCTCGCGCGCGCATCGTCCGGCGCTTCCTCGTCCTGCGCGATGCCGTCGGCATATCCCAGGATCATCGAAAGCGGCGTGCGGATGTCGTGCGACACGCCGCGTATCCAGTTCGCCCGCGCGGCGTCTTTTTGCTCGATGAGCGCCGACGTCTCGGTGATCTGCCGTCCGATTCCTTGCAGGTCGCCCTTGAGGTCCACCTGGGCCGATTTTCCTTCTGACAGCTTGTCGAGCGCGTCTGCTATGGGGCCGACGGCGTTTTGGGTTCGCCGACGGGACAGGGCGTACAGCAAGAACAGGATGCCGACGTCCACTGCGAATATGGTCAGGATGTACAGCGGAAGATTGCGCATCGTCGAAGCGGGGTAGGTGAGCGACATCGTCCAGAACTCGCCCTTCGGCAGGCCTACGATCAACAGGCCGTCGCTTCGATCCCAGAAGAACGCGGGGTAGTCGGCGATGGCTGCGTAGTGCGATGCTATCGCGATGTCGTTCAGGGAGTACGAGCGGGGAACGTCCGCGGGCAGGTTTTGGGACCAGATCGCCGTACCGCCCTCGTCGACGAGCAGGCCCCAAGCGCCTTTGCTCGCCAACTGCAGCGACGCCTCTTCTTCAAGCGAGAACGTGCCATCGTCCGTGCGCGCAAGCTGCTCGTCCACCGTGCGCACGAGCGATGCCGGCGATCCGGTGTTGAAGTTGGCGTTCGATTCTTGAAAGGCGATGACGATGTACAGCGCCAGGTCGACCACGATGACAAGCAGCGCGCAGGCTACGAAGAGAAGCAGCTGCTTCGTGAAGAATCGCGCGAACCCCTCGGGGCGCGGGCGTCGGCGTTCGTGTTTCGAGGCAGCCATGCTCAGCGTTTCACCAGCTTGTACCCAAGGCCGCGCACCGTCACCAGCGAAGCGGGCGCGGACGGGTCCGCTTCGATCTTCTCGCGCAGTCGGCGAATGTGGGCCATGAGCGAGTTGTCGTAGCCGAAGGACGTTCCCCAGCATGCTTCGCAGAGCGCGTCGATGGTGATGATGCGGCCGGCGTTGCGCGCAAGCACGCTCAGGATCTCGTGCTCTTTGGCGGTGAGCTGGACGGTCGTTCCGTCGGCTCGCTCGACTTCGGCCGTCGTGAGGTTCACGCGACTTGCCGCAAGCTCGAGCACCGGGCTTTCCGCGGCGTAACATCGACGCAGCAGGGCTGCGATGCGCAGGACCAGCTCCTGGGGAAGAAACGGCTTCGTGACGTAGTCGTCGGCCCCCAGCGACAGGCCGTTCACGCGGTCGAAGGGCTCGTCTTTGGCCGAAAGGAACAGTGCGGGCGTGGATGCGTGGGCGGGGCGCTCTCGAATGCGCGCGAGCAGGTCGAACCCGTTCATGCCCGGCATCATGATGTCGAGGACGAACAGCTGGCAGGCGGTGTCGGGCGACGTTGCGCGCGCGTCGATGATGCGCAGCGCCTCGCTTGCGCAATGAGCCGTTTCCACGGCGCGGAATCCCGCCCTGTGCAAGATGGCGGCAACCATGCTGGCCAATTCCTGCTCGTCGTCGACAAGCAGGATCCGCTTGTCGTGCAGGGCGTCTCCTGCGATTCCGAATTCGTGGGCAAAGCTCACGGCGGCTCCTTCCTCTTCTTGCCCAGTATCCCATAAACCCTTCGAGACGGGACGGTTTCCTTCGCTCTTGTAAGGCAGTCGCAAGGCAATGCAAGGAACCTGCAAGGAGCGGGAAGGGAGGGCGTAAGGCGGGGCGGGTATCGTGGTTTTCGCTCATGAACGCATTGAAAATCGAAGGAGTGGAAAGCCATGCCAGCAGAACACGCTGCATTTCAACCGACGCCTCTTGTGGTCGAGGTCCGCAACGCGAGCAAACGTTACGGCGGCCAGAAAGGAAAACGTTCGGACGCCAATGTCACGCAGGCGCTCGACCGCGTTAGCTTCGCCGTGTCGCGCGGAGAGTTCGTGGGCATCATGGGGCCGAGCGGCTCGGGCAAGTCCACGCTGCTGAACTGCGTGGCCACCATCGATGCCCCTACCAGCGGTCACATCGTGGTGAACGGGCGCGACGTGGGATCGCTGCACGGCGGGGAGCTCGCTCGGTTTCGCCGCAACGACCTGGGTTTCATCTTCCAGGATTCCAACTTGCTGGATACGCTGACCGCGTTCGAGAACATCGCTTTGGCTTTGACGATCCAGAAGGCGCCTGCGCGGCAGATCGAGGCCCGCGTGCGACAGGCGGCTGCCGTGCTCGGCGTTGACGACGTGCTTGCCAAGTATCCCTACCAGCTGTCCGGCGGCCAGAAGCAGCGCGTGGCGGCGGCGCGCGCCACCGTGGGCGACCCCAGCTTGATTCTGGCCGACGAGCCTACGGGGTCGCTCGATTCGAAGTCGGCTCGGCAGCTTCTGGAGTCGCTCGAGCGCTTGAACCGATCGGGGTCGACCATTCTGATGGTTACGCACGACTCCCTTTCGGCAAGCTACTGCTCGCGCATCGTGCTCATCAAGGACGGATCGTTGTTCGGCGAGCTGCATCGGAAGGGATCCACGCGCGCCGCGTTTTACCGCAGCATCGTGGACGTCGTCGCCTCCATGGGCGGCGATGGGCAGCATTTCGATTCCGCAGACAAGGAGGCTTCCCATGTTGGTTAAGCTTGCCCTGGGAAACGTGCGCAAGTCGGTTCGCGATTTCGGGGTGTACTTCCTTACCGTGCTGCTGGGCGTGGCCGTGTTCTACGCGTTCAACTCGATGTCGGCCCAGCGCGGGGTGCTGGCGTTCTCGGAATCCGGGGATGCGATGTTCGAACTTCTGGGCATGGTTATTTCAGGGGCGTCGGTGCTGGTCGCGTTCGTTCTGGTGTTTCTGGTGGTGTACGCGAACCGGTTTCTCATCAAGCGTCGCAAACGGGAATTCGGCTTGTACCTGGCGCTGGGCATGAGCACGTCGGACGTGGTGGGGATTGTGCTTTTGGAGTCGCTTGCCGCGGGCGCGGCGTCCCTTGCGGCCGGCCTTGCCCTGGGCGTGGCGATCTCGCAGCTTTTGCTGCAGCTCACGTCGCTCATGTTCCAAGCCGATGTGGCCGGCTCCGCAGGGTTTTCCTTCGTGTTCTCCGTCGACGCCTTCATCCAGGCTATTGCGGTGTTCGGGGCTGTTTTCGTTCTTGCGGCGCTGCTGAACGCGCGCTCGGTGTCGCGTACGCGGCTTGTCGACCTTATGAAGGCGGAAAGCGTGCACGAGGAGATGAAGCTGCGCAGCCTGCCGCTGTCGCTTGCGCTGTTCGCGGTGTCGCTCGTCATTATCGGGATATCGTACAAGCTGTTGATCGAAAACGGTCTGCTGGAGCCGTCCCCTGAATTCGCGGCGGCCGCGGTCCTGGTGTGCGTGGGCACCGTGCTGTTCTTCTACGCGTTGGCAGGATTCCTGCTGAAGCTCGTGCAGATGATCCGCCCGCTGTACTTGCGGGGGCTCAACATGTTCGCGCTGCGCCAGCTGGGAGCCAAGGTCAACACGACGTTCGCTTCGCTTTCCGTCGTGTGCCTGGTGCTGTTCTTGGCTATCACCAGCGTGTGCGGCGGCGTGGGCATACGCAACGCCGTGGAGGACGGCCTGGCGAAGGGCACGGCGTACAGTGCCAGCGCCGTGAGCGTCTTCGGTTCGTATCGCGCCGATACCGGCTACGTGGCCGATGCGGCGATCGAGCCGTACGCGCAGTACGCGGCAGCGAAGGGCTTCGATATGGCGGCGGGCCTGCGCGCCAGCGCGAAGGCGCTGGGCGCGGGGGACTTGGACGCTCTTGTTCAGGGGACGGCGCAGGTCGACCAATGCGTGGACCCGTCCGATGCGACCACCGTGGCCGACGTGGAGCGGGCGAGCGGCTTGTCGCTCAAGGATACAGCCGGCGCGTCGATCAATGCCCAGTACGGGATGTTTCCCGTATACGTGAGCAAGCTTTCCCAGGTAAACGAGGCTCTAACGCTGGCCGGCAAGGCGCCGCTGCAGCTGGGGGCGGGGGAGTGCGCCCTCGTGAGCGATTCCAGCATCACGGCCGAGTTCTACCGGGGCGTCGTCGAGCGCGGAACGGACGTTCCCGTGGGCGACCGACTGCTTCGTGCGGCGGTGTTTTCGGGGGAATCCCTCATGACCACTTCGTTTCCCATGAACACGGGGACCGTCGTCGTGAACGACGATGAGGTTCCGGCGCAGGCCGTGATCGTTCAAACGCTGCTGAACATGCAGTGCGCAACCGACGAGGACGAGCGGGGTCTCAAAGCCTTGCTGGCCGCCGTGTCGCAGACGGACAACGCCGATACGTGGCCTTTGTCGCTGTCGCTCACACGGTCCGAGGTTGTCGCCCAAAGCGTCAGCCTGTCCGCCGTGGTGGCCTTCCTTGCCATCTACTTGGGATTCGTGCTCGTTGTCGCGTGCGCCGCCATTCTGGCCATCCAGCAGCTTTCCGAGGCCTCCGACAACGCGCGCCGCTACGGTTTGTGCATCAAGTTGGGAGCTTCTTCGAAGATGGTCGACGGGGCGCTGCTCGTGCAGGTGCTCGTGTACTTCTTGTTCCCGCTGCTGCTGGCGGTGGCTCATTCGGCATGCGCGCTCGTCGTGGTGTCGGACGTGGTGGCGGTGTTCGGGCATTTGGACATCGGCGCGATGGCGCTTACGTGCGCCGGTGCGTTCTTGGTTGTCTACGGTGCGTACTTCGTTGTGACGTATCTGGGCGCGCGTCGTTTGATCCGGGAATAGCGGAAGCGCCGTGCGCGGAATTCTTTCTGCGCACGGCGCTGGTTTGCGTCCTTTGCGAAGGCGGGGAAGAGGGCATGAAAAAAGCCCCTGATCGGGGCTTATCATTCAAATGGTGGACCGTGTAGGATTCGAACCTACGACCTTGGGATTAAGAGTCCCCTGCTCTACCAACTAAGCTAACGGTCCTTATTGCGTCTCGCCTTTCTTGCGAAGCGGTTTGCTATTTTAGAGCATTCCGATCGACCGTGCAAGACCTTTTTTTCAAAAACTTGCGCTGGGGTGGATGATGGGACTCGAACCCACGACCTCCAGAGCCACAATCTGGCGTTCTAGCCGACTGAACTACACCCACCAAGGCGCAAGGAGGAAGTATACGGATTTCTTTCCATGAATGCAAGAGGAATATGGACAAATTGTATCTGGATATTCGTAATTTACTTCTGATGTGCGGTTTTAGAGTACTATGAGCGCAACATCGAACGCCAAGACGGCATGCATACGCGAATGAGCCGTTGCTGCACGGCGTTGCGGAAGGGGCATCGAGCCCGTTCCTTACCATCAAGGAGTACTTATGGATATAAAGCCATCGTCTGAAAAACGATTCGCATTGCTCATCGATGCCGACAACGTATCGGCGAAGTACATCAAGCCCATCACCGACGAACTGTCCAAATACGGCACCGTCACCTACAAGCGCATCTACGGCGATTGGACGCTCACCCTTCATTCGAAATGGAAGGACGCGCTTCTGGAAAACTCGATCACGCCCATTCAGCAGTTCGGGTACACGCAAGGGAAGAACGCCACGGACTCGGCCATGATCATCGACGCGATGGACATCCTGTACACGCGCTCGGTGGAGGGGTTCTGCATCGTGTCGAGCGACAGCGACTTCACGCGCCTGGCCAGCCGCATCCGCGAGAGCGGGCTGACGGTGATCGGCATGGGGGAGAAGAAAACCCCCACGGCTTTTCGCAAGGCATGCGACATCTTCACCACGCTCGAGCTTTTGCTGGGGGATTCGAACGGCAAGGGCGGCAAGGGCAAAGGCCATCGCGACCAGGGCAATTCTCAAGGCGGGCAGAATACGGGCCCCTCGATCGAGGAGATCGAGCAGGCCGTGGTCAACATCATCACCGACAACCAGAACAACGGGAAGTCGACCGGCGTGGGCGAGGTGGGAAGCCGTCTGCTCAAGCGCTACCCCGACTTCGACGTGCGCAGTTACGGCACCAACCAGCTGACGAAGCTCCTCGGCGAGTTCGGCAGCGTTCAGATCATCAAAGACGGCAGCTCGGTTGCCATCGAGCTGACGGAGGCCAAGGAAGCTTCGAAGCCTGCGGAGAAGGAGGGGACGAGCGAGCCGGCTCGCAAGTCGTCCCGATCGGCGGGCAAGCCCGCGCATAAGCCCGCCCCGGCCGATCGCGAGAAGGAATCCGAAACCGCCTTGGCCTCCGAAGCCGCGGGCAAGCCGGAAGCCGAAACCGCGAGCGAACCTGCCGCCAAGCCCGCTCGACGCTCCCTGCGCCGTCGCAGGGGTGCCGAAGGCGCCCAGCCCAAGGAGGCGTCGGACCAGCCTTCCTCGAGCGACGAGGCCCCTGTTTCCGCGGATGAGGCGATGCCTGCTCCGGAGAGCGCTCCCGCAGCCGAGAGCGCGCCTGAAGCGGCCGATGCGGCCGACGCCGAAACCTCGGATGCTTCTGCGGACCGGCCCGAGCAGGGCGTGCGCAAGCCCGTGCGCCGCGGAAGGCGCGGGGGCGCCAAACGCTCGCGACCGGCCGGCGACGACGCGACCGAGAAGCGGCCTTCGCAGCAGGTCGCAAACGAGGACGCCGCGTCGCAGCAGCCCGCTGCGACGGCGGATACCGATCAGGTTGCATCGAGCGCTTCCGCGTCGCGCCCCGCGTCCAATCCCGATCGGTTCGTTCGCCAGCTTGTCCGCGACGCCGGCGTCGAGGGGGTGGCGGTGTCCGAGCTGTCCAAGCGCGTCCGCGCCAAGTACCGCGATTTCAAGGTGCGGGATTTGGGCTATTCGCAGTTCCGGTCCTACGTCGCCGATCTGGACGACATCGAGATCGAGAAGAACGGCAAGGACTTCTTCGCGCGTCTGGCCGAGTAGGCGCGCGAGATCGGGGCGGCTTCCCCGGGCGTCCTTCTTGAATCCGGCTGAAAGCAGAAGGCCCCGCCTCCCAATTGAACGGGGAGGCGGGGCCTTCGTGGTTGCGCGGTGCAGTCGAAACGGGCGCTAGGCCATTTCGTTTTCGCTGAACTCGTCGGCGCCGAAGGTGATCTCCTTGCCCTGCTTGCGCCACTGACGGTACTCGGCGGTGGCGGTGAACAGCACGTCGGAGGAGGAGTTGAGCGCGGTCTCGCAGGAGTCCTGCACCACGCCGATGATGAAGCCGATGCCCACGACCTGCATGGCAATGTCGTTGCTGATGCCGAACAGCGAGCATGCCAGCGGGATGAGCAGCAGCGATCCGCCGGCAACGCCCGAGGCGCCGCATGCGGAAACGGCGGACAGCACGCTCAGGATGACGGCGGTGGGTAGGTCGATGGAGATGCCCATGGTGTGAGCCGCCATCATGGCCATGACCGAGATGGTCACGGCAGCGCCCGCCATGTTGATGGTGGCGCCCAGGGGAATGGACACCGAATAGTTGTCCTTGTCCAGGCCGAGCTTGCGGCACAGCTCCATGTTGACCGGGATGTTCGCGGCCGAGCTGCGGGTGAAGAACGCCGTGAGGCCGCTGTCCTTCAGGCAGCGGAACACCAGCGGGTAGGGGTTCTGGCGGATGCCCCAGAACGCCATGAGGGGGTTCGTGACCAAGGCGATGAACAGCATGCAGCCCACCAGGACGAGCAGCAGCTGGCCGTACTCGGTGAAGATCTCCAGGCCGTTCGCGCTCACGGAGGTGTACACCAGGCCCAGGATGCCGAAGGGCGCAAGCGAGATGATCCAGCGCACAACCTGCGACACGGCGTCGGATATGCTGGTGAACACGTCTTTGGTGCCCTGGGTTGCCGCGCGCAGCGCGATGCCCAGCAGCACGGCCCAGGTGAGGATGCCGATGTAGTTCGCGTTGATGAGCGCGTCAACCGGGTTGGACACGATGTTCGTGACAAGGGTTCCCAGCACTTCGCCCACGCCGGTGGGCGAGCTCTGGTCGACCGTAGGGGCCGAAAGCGTCAGCTCGACGGGGAACAGGAAGCTTGCGATCACGGCCACGAGCGCGGCGATGAACGTGCCAACCACGTACAGCACCACGACCGTTTTCATGGATCCGGCCGCTTTCGCGTTTGCGAGCGCGCTGATTACCAAGAAGAACACGAGGATGGGGGCAACGGCTTTCAAGGCGGATACGAACAGCGTGCCCAAGATCTCGAACACCTCGATGCCCGGCGCGAACACGCCGAGCGCGGCGCCGATGACAAGGCCTACCAAGATGCGTTTGATCAGGCTTATGGAGTTCCACGCCCGCCCGATCTTCTTAATCGTTTCCATCGTGAACGGATTCCTTTCCCCGGCGAACGGCTCAGCGCAACGCAGTCGCTCGCGTCCTATGTATGCACTTGGGGGGAGGGTGCCCAGGGCAGCCTCCCCCCAAGTGGTGCGGGCGAAAGGACTTGAACCTTCACGAGTTTCCCCACCAGAACCTAAATCTGGCGCGTCTGCCAATTCCGCCACGCCCGCACGACGTTGCGCGTGCAAGAACGCACGCCGAACATAATAGCAAAAAAGCGCACCGATGGAACCAGGGACTGCGGGGATGTTTTACGCGAGGAATCGCCCTAGGAGAAATCCGGTGATCACGCACAGCGCGGCGAAAAGGGCGGACAGGCCGATAAGCCGGGATTCCCGTTTGTGAGCGCGCTGCTTCTCCACCTCTTCTTGGTGCTTGGCGGGGAAGTAGGAGTAGCCGTCGGAGGTGATGCACACCACGGCGCCGCGACGCTCGTCGGTTTTGCGGGCCAGCGCGCCGCGCTCGAGAAGCTCCACTTGCAGATCGTCGTCGGGGCGGTAGGGGAACGCGCAGCGGTACACGAGGTCGCCGTTGACGGTGCACGTCGAGCGTTCGTAGTCGATCAGGCGCTCGAGCTCGCGTTCTTGCAAAAGGTTGAGATCGATGGTGGGCATGGGACCTCCGCTGCTGCGTTTAAGATTCGTTTCCCGATCATGATACCGTGACCCGTTCGGCAATGATAGCGTGAAACGCAACCGTAACCTTCGCCGGTCTTGGCTGCCGGTCGAGGACGGCCGCAACGCGCTTTTCCCGCGAAACCGCGGCCGGCGTCGCCGTGCGCCGCGCCGCTTCATGCGCTTGCCCGCAAGCTTCGCAGGCGAATCTTGCGGACGCGTTGCGAACGGACGGTAGGTAGGTTCTTCGTGAACCTGTTTCAAGCGCTCTTCCTCAACGGCTCCATATATGCGATAATTCCGTCTCGGTGTGCTCGGTACGCGGTTTCGATCGATGAACGGCCGGTCGAGGGCGCCAGGGCAAGCACGCCGAAAGCCGCATAGGCGACATAAGAATGATGGAGGATAGTTACGTGGAAACAAAAGTTGAGGCATTGCAGGATAACCGCACGAAAGTGACCGTTACCGTTGATGCTAAGGATGTCGACGCCCGCATCAAGAAGACCTACAAGGACTTCGCCAACAAGTACAATTTCCCCGGATTCCGCAAGGGCAAGGCCCCGCGTCCGGTTATCGACAACGCTCTGGGCAAGGAAGCCGTCCGCGCGACGGTGACCGACGACGTGGTCAACGGTTCCTATCCTCTCGCCATCGACGATTGCGATCTGTACCCCATCGCCAAGCCTGAGTTCGAGGACACGGACCTGGTGGAGAGCGGCAAGGACTACACGTTCTCCTTCACGATCGCCGTCAAGCCCGAGTTCGAGCTGTCCGGCTACGAGCCGGTTGCCATCGAGCTTCCTGCCGAAGGCGTGACCGAGCAGGAGATCGACGATCAGGTCGAGGCTCTGTGCGAGCACTACTACACGTACGAGGATGCTGCCGCCGCCACGAAGGTGAAGGAAGACAGCTACATCGACCTGGCCATGAAGGCCACCGACGACAAGGGCGAGGACATTCCCTCCCTCACTACGGAGAACCGCCCCTACGGTCTGGGCGCGGGCCTGTTCCCGGCTGAGTTCGACGAGCAGCTGGTGGGCCTGAAGAAGGGTCAGACCGCAACGTTCACGCTCGACATGCCGGCCGACGCCCCCATCATGCTGTCCGCGCTGCAGGGCAAGACCGAGAAGATCAACTTCGAGGTCGAGGTCAAGGTCGTCAAGAAGAAGATCATGCCGGAAGTGAACGACGAGTGGGTCAAGGAGACGCTGGGCTTCGAGGGCGTGGAGGATCTGCGCACCCGCATCGCCGAGACCGTGACGCAGCAGAAGGCCGACCTCATGCCGCGCCTGAAGGAGAACGCATGCCTCAACGCGATCTCCGAGCGCCTCGAGGGCGAGGTTCCCGCAGGCATGGTCGAAGAGAACGAAGCAAGCCTGATCCAGGACTTCTTCCAGCAGATGCAGGCGCAGGGCATGACCTTCGACGTGTACCTTATGCAGCAGGGCCTTACGCCCGACCAGTTCAAGGCCGACGTGAAGCAGCAGGCTTCCGACATGGCCAAGCAGGATCTGGCGCTTGACGCATGGGCTCGCCATGCCGGCATGAGCGTTTCCGACGAGGAAGTTACCGACGAGTTCGTGAAGAGCGGCGTGGAGAACCCCGAAGCCCTGCAGGCCGAGTGGCGCGCGAACGGCCAGCTGCACATGGTGCGTCAGGGCGTTCTGCGCACGAAGGCCGTCAAGGACCTTATGGACACCGCCGTGGTGACCGAGCTCGACCTGTCCAAGAAGGACGAGGGCAAGAAGCCGGCCAAGAAGGCTGCCGCCAAGAAGAAGGCTGCGCCGAAGAAGGCCGCCGAAAAGAAGGAAGAGGCCGTCGAGGTCAAGGCTGACGACGCCGAATAACATCGCACGTGCCTCGGCCCGTCCGTATTGCGCGCTTTTTGCGTGCACATCGGGCGGGCCGAGGTGACGATACGGTACCCTAGCCTTGCACCACGATACGGCACGTGCATACAGCACTATCTGCAAGCAGGGCCGCCGAGCGGCCGTAAGAGATAAGCGAGGCATACGCAATGAGCATCATCACCCCTAAATCAGCGCTGATTCCCTACGTCATCGAGCAGTCGCCGCGCGGCGAGCGCAGCTACGACATCTACTCTCGCCTGCTCAACGAGCGCATCATCTTTTTGGGAGAGGCCATCGACGACAACGTGGCGAACTCCGTGGTTGCGCAGCTGCTGCATCTTGAGAGCGCCGATCCCGACAAGGACATCTCCTTGTACATCAACTCTCCCGGTGGTTCCGTGACGGCTGGCCTGGCCATTCTGGACACGATGGACTTCATCAAGTGCGATGTGTCCACCATCTGCCTGGGCGAGTGCGCTTCCATGGGCGCCGTGCTGCTGTCCAACGGCGCGAAGGGCAAGCGTCTGTGCCTGCCGAACTCCATGGTGCTCATCCACCAGCCGTCCGGTGGCGCGCAGGGCCAGCAGACCGAGATCGCCATCGTTGCGGACTTCATGCTGAAAACCCGCAACCGCCTGAACAAGATCTTGGCGGACAACACGGGCCAAACGCTCGAAACCATCCAGAAGGACACGGAGCGCGACAACTACATGACGGCGGAAGAGGCGGTTGCATACGGTCTGGTCGACCGCATCACCACGTCGCGCGCCGCGGTTCCCGGCTCCAACGAGTAGAGAAGCGAACAGGATACATGAACGACAGACGCGACGACGAATTCGACGGTCGGAGTCCCGAAGACATTGCATGCGCCTTCTGCGGCAAACGCCCGCACCAGGTGGCTGCGATGATCTCGGGCCCGAACGGCATTTACATTTGCGATGAGTGCATTTCCGTGTGCGCCGACGCCATGATGCGCGACTTGGGCTTGACGGTCCCCGGCTTCGAGGCCGAGGGATCGGAGCCGGCGTCCCGAGCGGCGTCGGGACGCCATGCCCGCGTAGGCGCGCAAGGCGAGCCCGTCGCGGCTGAGCCCGCGCCCGAGGACGTGCTGGCCGACCTGCCGACCCCGCATCAGCTGTACGCCGAGCTTTCGGAGCACGTGGTGGGGCAGGAGCAGGCGAAGCGCGCCTTGTCCGTGGCGGTGTACAACCACTACAAGCGCATCAGCCTGGGCGCCGACGGCGAAGACGGCGATGTCGAGCTTGCAAAGAGCAACATCATGCTTCTGGGCCCCACCGGCTCGGGTAAGACGCTGTTGGCGCAGACGCTGGCCCGCACGCTGCGGGTGCCGTTCGCCATCGCGGACGCCACTACGCTGACCGAGGCCGGCTACGTGGGCGAGGATGTTGAGAACATCCTGCTCAAGCTCATCACCTCGGCGGACTTCGACATTCCGCGCGCCGAGATCGGCATCATCTACATCGACGAGATCGACAAGGTGGCGCGCAAGGCCGAGAACCTGTCCATCACGCGCGACGTGTCGGGCGAGGGCGTTCAGCAGGCGCTGTTGAAGATCGTGGAGGGCACGGAGGCGAGCGTTCCGCCCCAGGGCGGCCGCAAGCATCCTCAGCAGGAGCTCATCCATATCGACACCACGAACATCCTGTTCATCCTGGGCGGCGCGTTCGTCGGCCTGGCCGACATCATCGCCGAGCGCGTGGGCAAGAAGGGCCTGGGCTTCAACGCCGAGCTGCCCGAGAGCAAGAAGAAGGCCGAAGCCGAGCTTTTGGCTCAGGTGCTGCCCGAAGACCTGAACAAGTACGGCATGATCCCCGAGTTCGTGGGACGCATTCCGGTGGTCACGTCGCTTTCGGAGCTTTCCGAGGAAGATCTCGTGCGCATTCTGACCGAGCCGAAGAACGCTCTGGTGAAGCAGTACACGAAGATGTTCGATTTCGAGGAGTCGGAGCTGACGTTCGAGCCCGAGGCCCTGCGCGCTATTGCGCACGAGGCCGTCGAGCACGGCACGGGCGCGCGCGGCTTGCGTTCGATCTGCGAGCGCGTGCTGCAGGACGTGATGTACGATCTTCCCGAGCAGGACGGGCTTTCCCGCGTGACCATCCAGGCCACGGACATTACAGGGGAGACGAAGCCCCAGATCGAGGCGGTCGAGGACGCGGAGCAGCTGCAGAGCGCTTAGCGCCGGACGGTATAGGTAGGTACGAGCGGGCGGATCGCGAATAGGCGGCGCGCCCGCTTTCGGTTTGAGAGACGCGAGGATGAGGGAGCCGACATGGCTGATAACGGAAAGAAGATCGACTACGATTTCGCCGCGCACGAGCGTCCGCTGTTCGAGGCGTGGAAAGATGCCGGCTACTTTCAGCGCGGCGAAGGCTTCGGCGCCAAGAAGGGCCAGCCGTACACCATCGTGATTCCGCCGCCGAACATCACGGGCGTGCTGCACATGGGCCATGCGCTGAACGATACCATCCAGGACACCTGCATTCGCCGCGCGCGTATGCAGGGACGGCCCACGCGTTGGATCCTGGGAACCGACCATGCGGGCATCTCCACGCAGACCAAGGTGGACAAGAAGCTTGCCGACCAGGGCATCAGCCGTTTGGAAATCGGGCGCGAGGCGTTCATCGAAGCGTGCTACGACTGGTACAAAGAGTACGGCACCACCATTGTGAACCAGGTCAAGGGCATGGGCTGCTCGTGCGATTACGACGACGAGCACTTCACGCTGGAGCCGGGCTACGTGAAGGCCGTGCGCAAGCTGTTCGTGGATTGGTACAACGACGACTTGATCTACAAGGGCAAGCGCATCGTGAACTGGTGCCCGCACTGCACCACGGCCATTGCCGACGACGAGGCCGAGTACGTGGACGAAGCAGGTCATCTGTGGTACCTGCGCTATCCCTTGACGCAGCCTGAAGGCGATCTGGAGTACCTGGTGGTGGCCACGTCCCGCCCCGAGACCATGCTGGGCGACACGGGCGTTGCGGTGAATCCGAAGGACGAGCGCTTCGCTCATCTGGTGGGCAAGACGGTGACGCTGCCGCTTGTGGGTCGCGAGATTCCCATCTTCGCCGACTGGCACGTGGACATGGAGTTCGGCACGGGCTGCGTGAAGACCACGCCTTCGCACGATCCGAACGACTGGGCCATGGGCGAGCGCAACGGTCTTGAGCGCATCAACATCTTCGACGAGACGGCTCACGTGGTTGAAGGCTACGGCCAGTTCAGCGGCATGGATCGCGACGAGGCCCGCGAGGCTATCGTGGCCGCGTTCGAGGATCTGGGCCTGCTTGAGAAGGTGGAGGACCACGACCATTCCGTCATGACCTGCTACCGCTGCCACACGAAGCTGGAGCCGTGGGAGTCCGAGCAGTGGTTCGTGGCCGTCGACGGCCTCAAGAAGGACGCGGCGCGCGTGGTGGAGGACGGTTCCATCCAGTTCCATCCCGAACGCTGGAAGCAGGTGTACTTGGATTGGCTGGCCAACCTCAAGGACTGGTGCATTTCGCGTCAGCTGTGGTGGGGCCACCGCATTCCCATGTTCTACTGCGACGCGTGCGGCTGGGAGGGCGCATCGGTCGAGGACGTGGACGTATGCCCCGTGTGCGGCGCGCCTGTGCGTCAGGACGAGGACGTGCTGGACACGTGGTTCAGCTCGCAGCTGTGGCCCTTCGCCACGATGGGCTGGACCGAAGAGGGCATGGACGCTCCGGAGATGAAGGCTGCGTACCCGACGCAGGTGCTGTCCACGGCGCGCGACATCATGGGCTTGTGGGTGGCGCGCATGGTGATGGCCTCGATGTATTGCTGCGACGAGATTCCGTTCGAGCACGTCATCATTCATCCGACCGTTATGGCGGCCGACGGCAAGCCTATGTCGAAGAGCCGCGGCAACGGCGTGGATCCGCTGCGCTTGATGGAGGATTACGGTGCGGACGGCATGCGCTTCGGCCTGCTTATGCAGGTGACGGGTGCTCAGGACCTCAAGTTCAACGAGGCGAAGCTGGAAAGCAGCCGCAACTTCGCGAACAAGATCCGCAACGCCGCCCGCTTCGTGCAGATGAACCTGGACGATTACGTACCCGGTGCTCCCGATCCCGTGACGCCGGTCGACCGCTGGATATTCTCGCGTTTGGCCGGTTTGGTGGCGCGTCTCGACAAGGCGTACGGCGCTTTCGAGTTCGGCGAGATCACGCGCGAGCTGTACTCGTTTTTCTGGAACGAGTTCTGCGACTGGTACATCGAGTTCTCGAAGGCGCGCCTGAACGGATCGCCCGAGGATCGCGCGGCCTGCCAGCGCAACCTGGTGTTCGTGCTTGACCAGGCGCTGCGTCTGCTGCATCCCATCATGCCGTTCGTGACCGAGGAGATTTACCAGCAGCTGCCGATCGATCGGAGCGAGGCTCCGTACCTCATCGGCGCAGCTTGGCCCGATGCGGAGGCGCTTGCGCAGTACGTGGACGCCGACGCCGAGCGTGCCATCCAGATGGTGACGGAAACGGTTTCGGCCATTCGCTCCACGCGCGCCCGCTACGGTATTTCTCCGAAGACCGAGCTTGCCGTGGTCGTGAAGGCGGGGGAGGCCGACGTGGCTTTGCTGGAGGCTCAGCGCGGTTTGATCGAGGGCATGGGCACCACCGCTTCGCTGGAAATCGCAGCCGATGCGAACAAGCCGGCTGAGTCGAGCGTGACGCTGGCGCCGGGCCTTGAGGTGTACATCGTGTTGTCGGGCCTGGTGGACTTCGGTGCCGAGCGCGAGCGCTTAGAGAAGGAGCGCGCCAAGCTTGCTGCCGATGCCGCCAAACTGGACAAGAAGCTGTCGAACCCGGGCTTCTTGGCGAAGGCCGCCCCTGAGATCGTGGAGAAAGACCGTGCCAAGCATGCCGAGATGACCGACAAGCTGGCTCGCGTGGAGGCGCAACTGGCCGAGCTGGGATAAGCGTTCTCGGTGTAAGCTCGATATTGTGCAATTGGGCCGCCCTGCTTGTGCAGGGCGGCTTTTTTTTGGCGGTGAGGCCTCGCGTGTTTTGGACGATGTTGCCCGAACCGTGCATTGATGGCATTGACGGCGGTGCGGGCATCGTGGATTCGCCTGTTCGATGCTTGAGTTTACGGTTAGCTTTCACGTATACTACATGGCGAGCCGCAGGGAGCGCTAACTCCCCACGGCTCTCGAATCGCTTCGGCGGTTTGGCTTTTTCTTAGGGCTCCCTATCCTTTCGGACTGGGAGCTTCTCTATTATTACCGCGACGAGCGCGATAACGCTGGAGATCAGCTCGACGGCCGCCGTAATCAAAGCCAAATCGGTCATGGCGTCCACCTCCTCCCGTTTTTCCCTTCG
>NZ_DBFOSR010000122.1:0-3574 GCF_048427265.1 Paraeggerthella sp. | reverse complement strand
CGAAACGCGCGGGCGCGGCCTGGGAACCGTGCTGTATCGCGCCCTTGTGGACCTGGTGCGCGAACAGGGCGTGAAAGCAGCGTATGCGCTGGTCACAGTGCCGAACGCTGCAAGCGAACACCTGCATGAAGCCTTCGGGTTCACGTGTATGGGCGTCCAGAAGAACGCGGGGTACACCTGCGGAGCGTGGCGCGACGTCGCCTGGCTCGTGCTTGCCCTTGCCCCGTTCGACGCAGAACCCGAACCCGTCGTCCCCTTCCCCACGTTGGCAAGCGAGCGGCCCGAAACGGTACGAAGCGTGCTCGCGCGCGCAAACGCCTGCGCGAAAGGCTGACCGATGCAAGCAGGCCGCCTTTTCGAGATCGTGTTCTTGCTCATGGAACGATCGCCGCGAACGACGGGCGATCTTGCAGCGCGGCTTGAGGTATCGGATCGCACGGTGCGCCGCGACGTCGAGGCGCTTTCGGCCGCAGGAGTTCCCGTATACATGACGCGCGGCAAGGGCGGCGGCGTGCACCTCATGAAGGGATACGTTCTAGATAAATCCCTTGTTACCGACAGGGAGAAAGACGACATCCTTGCCGCGCTTTCCGCGCTCAGGGCAACCGGAGCCGCCGACTCGCCCGCCACGCACGAACGGCTTGGGCGCCTGTTCCAACGGGAAGGCGCCGATTGGCTGGACATCGACCTTTCGTTTTGGGGCGCGCCGCCCGAATACAAGAACGTCTTCGACGTGGCACGACGGGCGATCCTCGAACGACGCCCCTTGCGATTCAGGTACCGAGACGCCGCGGAACGCACGAGCGAGCGCGTGGTCGAACCCGTCAAGCTCCTGTTCAAGGAGCGTTCCTGGTATATTCGCGCGTGGTGCCGGATGCGCGAGGACTGGCGCACGTTCAAGCTGTTCCGCATCGTATGGGACTCGATGGAGCTGTTGCCGGAAACGTTCGTCCCGCGCGAGCTTCCAGCCCAGATGCAGGAAGGCTATACGACCGCCTCGGCTGAACCGCTGGTGCTGCTGTTCAGCCCGCAAACGCCGCAAGACATCGGCCGCATTCGGGAAGAATTCGAACCGTCGGCCATCGAGCAGCTGGAAGACGGCCGCCTGCGCGTCCGTCTATCCTGCGACATAACCGAGCGCATGATGTTCTACCTGCTGTCGTTCGGCGACCGTTTGGAAGTAGCCGAACCCGTGCGCCTGCGCGCCTGGCTGCAATCGCAGGCGGAAGCGATCGCGCGGACGTACGAAACGCGAACCCCTTGAAAATCCCTTCGATTCTTGCTGTAGCGGACACGCCTTGTCCGGTTTTGTTTCATACAATCACCTTGCCATCGAAACCAAAATCGAGAGGAACTGCCATGGAGTACACGATCGTCGAGCTTCCCGAGCGCACCGTTGCGGGAATCACCCTGCGCACCGCCAACGACAGCCCTTCCTGCACCGCGGACATCGGCGGCCTATGGCAGCGGTTCATGGAAGAGGGCATGGACAAGAGCGTGCCGGGGGCGATTGCGAACCCCTACCCCTGCTTCGCGCTTTACTACAACTACGACCTGGCCACGAACGAGTACGACCTGCTCATCGGCTGCGAGACGAACGAAGCCGAAGCCGGCTCCGCACGCCAGGTTATACCGGCCGGCCGCTACGCGAAGGTGGAGATCCGCGGCGGCGACTGCGTGGAGAGCGTGCAGAAGGCCTGGATGGACATCTGGACCGACGAAGCGCTCATGGCGCAACGGTCGTTCACCGTCGACTTCGAAGCGTACTTGCCCGGCGAAGACATGAGTTGCGCCGACATCGATATATTCGTGGCTTTGGCGTAAAGGAGCTTCAGTGAGCGAACGCGACAACGCACTAGGACCTCAGGGGAATCGCCGCGGCACCGTGCTTGCGTTCCTGCCCGATCGATTCGCAGATTGGGAGGTGGGGCATGCCTGCTCTGAAATCAACAAACCCGAAACCGGATACGCCGTGCGCACCATGGCGACGCGGCAGGGCAATGTGCGGTCGATAGGGGGACTGACCGTAGTGCCCGATTTGACGGCAGAGCGCGACGAGGTTCCCGAAGATTTGGCCCTGGCGATTCTCGTGGGCGGCGAAAGCTGGCAAGAACCGGACATCGTACGCGCGGGCGCGTGGCTGGTGGACGCGTGCCTGGCCCGCGCGGTGCCGGTAGCTGCAATCTGCGGCGCATGCTCGTTTCTAGCCGAACGCGGCTACTTGGACGACTGTGATCACACGGGCAACGCGGACTACGAGTTTGCCCAGCTAGCACCCCATTATCGGGGCCACGATCGATTCCGGAACCAGCCCGTCGTAGACGGCGGGCGCTTCATCACCGCGAATGGCGCCGCGGGAATCGAACTGGCGTGCGCGCTGTTCGGACGCCTCGATATCAAGCCGTGGGGCAACGTCGAGACCTGGCGCACCGCATTCAAACGCGGGGCATTCGCATAGCACGGGCAAAGGAGCGCAAACCATGCACGACGACATAGACGCATACCTGCTTGCCAAGCCGGGCTGCACCAAAGATTACAAGGCGGAATGGGACTGGTGGCGCTACCAGGTTGGCGGAAAGATGTTCGCTGCCGCCATGAAGCCCGGCCAAGAGCACGCCGCCGCATACGCAGGTCGCTCGCTCCTGTCGCTCAAATGCGATCCAGCCTGGTCAGTTGCATTGCGCAGCGAGCATGCCGACATCCTGCCCGGCTTTTACGCCGACAAGCGCCACTGGATATCCATCGACCTGGACGGCGCGGTGCCCGACGAGCTGCTGTACGAATTGTGCGATCATTCCTACAGCCTGGTATTCGGCAAGCTGACGAAAAAAGCGCAGCGCGAGATAATCGGCAATCCAGTCATCTGAGTCAAGGAGGATAGCCTCATGGCATTCGATTTCACGAAGGAATACAAAGAACTTTACGTTCCGAAGACGAAGCCGACGCTCGTGGAGGCGCCCGCCATGACGTTCATCGCCGTTGCCGGCGAGGGCGATCCCAACGACGAAAACGGCGCGTACGCGCAGGCCGTGGGACTTCTGTACGCCTTGTCGTACACCATCAGAATGGCGAAAAACGGCGATTGGCAACCGGATGGCTACTTTGAATACAAGGTAGCACCGCTCGAAGGCCTTTGGTGGACGGCCTCCGGCGGCTTCGACGGACGTCGCATTACGGACAAAAGCAAGCTGCAATGGGTCTCTTTGATTCGACAGCCCGACTTCGTGACGACCGAAACCTTCGCTTGGGCGTGCGAAAAGGCAGCCGCGAAAAAACCGGGGCTGGATACCGCGCAAGCTCGCCTGGTCCGCTTCGCCGAAGGCCCCTGCGCGCAGGTTCTGCATCGCGGCCCTTACGACGACGAGCCGGCCACCGTCGCAGCCCTGTCCGCCTTCATAGCCGACTCCCACCTGAAAGACGACATCGCCGATCCCGAGAACGCACGCGCGCTGCTCGCCGAGCTTGACGCGAACGGCGGCGTGCCCGGCGTGCGCCTGCATCACGAGATCTACCTGAGCGACCCGCGTCGATCCAAGCCGGAGAACCTGCGCACCGTGGTTCGCCACCCGGTGAG
>NZ_DBFOSR010000121.1:0-30552 GCF_048427265.1 Paraeggerthella sp. | reverse complement strand
ACGGCTCGGCGTGTCCTCTGAGCGCATTGATTTCGCACGTCATTGCGGTATCGACTTCGACCACTGGCTCGCCGGCTTCGGAGATACCGAGGAGGCCGTACGGAAGAGCGTCGACATGGTGCGCGCGCATCCCGTCATGCCTCCGCACGTGCGCGTCACGGGCTGCGTGATGGATTCGGAAACCGGAGAGCTCGCCATCATCTGCTAAGGGTAAGCCCCGCGCGCGCAACGAAGAACGCATTGTCGCCCGAAACGTACGGTTTTGCCGCGAAAACCGTACGTTTCGGGCGACAATGTGCTTGCAGCAGTGTGCGTGCAACGACGTGTGTGCAACGACGTCGGCGACCTCGCAGCGCTACGCCCACAAGTACGTCACCCCGCGCCCTTCCGCGGCGGCCTCGATCCCCCACTGGGCGAACAAGCCGTCGTGATACGTGTCGGGACGGTAAGTTTTCGGCTGACCGTAGCCGTCGATCACCTGAATGGCATTCAACATGTGCTGCGCAATGACAGCGGGATTGTCGGCCTCGGCGGCACTGGCGGGCAGGGTTCGCCACACGTAGGCAAGCGGACGACCGTACTTGTCAACCTGGTTGGTATCGTACTGCAGCCACAACGTGTCGCCCTCGCCCACAAGCCCCTTCATGTGGTCGGACGCCCATACGCCCTCTTCGCGATTACGCTCCTTTTGCGGCGCCACGCTTTCGGGCGTGTCTATGCCGATAAGCCTCACCGACGCACGCTCGCCATCGGCAAAAAGCACCGCCAGCGTATCGCCGTCCACAACGTGCCGGACCGTCACCTGGTCGAACGCAGCAGGATCCGCGTTCGCACGCTGAACGTCGGTCGAGCGCTTCGCGTCCTGCTCGGCAGCGCGGCGCGCATCTTCCGTTACATGCGCGGCCTCCAACCCGGCAGACGCAGTCGGACGCGCACCCGACCCGTCAGGCGAACCCCCTCCCGACGAAGCAAGCTGCGGCCCCGCCCATGCGGCAACCGCCAGCGCAAGCAGCAGCAAACCGCTTGCGATCCTGCCCGCCGGACTCTTTCCCAGCCGCTTCGCCATGCGCCGCGCAGCTCGCCGAACGTCCCGCTCCTTCACCGGCGGAAAGCGCCCGTCGCTCACGCCCGCTCCCCTGCGCTCATGATCACGTCGCCGCTCAACGACATGATGCGCACACGCAACACGCGCCCGTTCTCAACCTCCATCCGCCCCGTGCAACGAGGAAACCCGCCGCGCGGGCGAAATGCAGCTCCCGGACACAGAAAATACTCCGCGGGACGAGCGTCTGCGCCGGTCAGCAATTCCGGAACGTGCGTGTGCCCGTGAACGCACACCTGCGGAATGGGATCGCCCGCAGCAAGCCCCGCGCACCCGTTGAACCCTATGCGAACATCGCGCGGGTAATGCGCGACCAGAAAACGTACGCCGTCGATAACCGGATGCGCGAACCGACCCACGCGCGATCCGTACTCATCGAAATCGTTGTTCCCCAATACTGCCGTTGTGGGGGCAAGCGCCTCCAGAGCACGCAAGATATCAGGGCTGCCGATGTCTCCCGCATGAATGATGTGGTCAACGTCGGCCATAGCCGCCAGCGCATCATCGGACAGATTCCCGTGAGTGTCGGATATAAGGCCAATTACCGTCATGTGCGCATCCTTTCCTCGAATGCGCACCAGTATAGGCCATCTGCCAAGAGCAAGCCCCTCCTTCAGCGAAGCGTCAAAACCGCAAAGGCATGCTGCAAACCCCCTAAGGTCAACGAGAATGTTACGTTTTAGCACTCTCGCTTGACGAGTGCTAAAACGCGTACTATAAATGAATCGTACAAACAAACGACGCAACCGAGGCTTGAGTCACGCCCATGCGACGACGTACCTGCATGACGTGCACGCAAGCCGCACGAAATGGAGATGATGAACATGGCAATGATGGTACCCATGCGCAGGAACCGCAACCTTCTCAGCGAGCTGATGACCGACCCCTTTGACGCATTCCTCAACACGGCAGCCGCGCCAATGCAGGCAATGCAGAAGATGTCGCCCGCCCTCATGCGCACCGACATCAAGGAAACCGACGAGGCATACCAGCTGACCATCGACCTTCCGGGCTTCAAGAAGGAAGACGTGCAGGCAGAGCTCAAGGACGGCTACCTTAGCATCACCGCGCAAACGCAATCCGAATCCGAGGACAAGGATGAAAAGGGCACGTACGTGCGCAAGGAGCGCTTCAGCGGAAAATGCAGCCGCACCTTCTACGTGGGAGACGATATCGAAGAAGACGACATCAAGGCTAAATTCGAAGACGGCGTGCTGAAGATCGCCGTGCCCAAGAAGCAAGAGCAGCCCAAGATCGAGGAGAAGAAGACCATCTCGATCGAAGGCTAGCACAGCATCGGACCGCACTGAAAACGCGGACGGCAGCAAAAGAAACGAGCAGGGCGGCCCCAAAGCTGCCCTGCTCTACGAATGAGGCGAGAGGGCGGAGTCGATGACTCCGCCCTCTCGCCTCATTGCTACACTATACAAAATGCAACAATCGCCTAAGGAGACCCCGTGACCGCAACCGCGCCCCGCCTCAAAGACATCCGACAGGTAGCAGACGGATGGATCAAGAAGTACGTGCTCACCTACACCATGCCGGACGGATCGCTGTACGAATACGAAAGCGCATCCAGAAAAGGAGAAGACGCCTACCGTCGCGCACTCGAAGCAAATGCCGCCGGGAACCCAACTCCTCCCGACGCCGTATCCATCGTGCCTCAAACCCCCGACGGAAAACTGCTCCTGATCAGGGAATTTCGCTATCCGCTGAACAGTTGGTGCATCGCGTTTCCGGCCGGCCTCATGGAGCCGGGAGAAAGCCTGGCGGAATGCGTCGATCGAGAGCTTCGCGAAGAAACAGGGTACGCGCTGCGAACCAACCTAGGCGCTCAAGCAATCGACCCGCTGCCGCAAGCCGGCTTCTCGTCCACGGGGCTAACCGACGAGACCGTGCACGTTGTGTTCGCCCAGGTCGAGAAAGCGGCGGACGCGCAACCGGAACCCGCCGAGCTCATCGAGCCGTTCCTGCTCGACATCGCCGACGTCCCGCGATTCCTTGCAGAAAACACCACCCCGTTGGGCACCCGCGTCCAGTTGGTGCTGGAAGCCTTCGCGCACAGACGGTAGCCGCCAGCGCAAAGACGCCCCACACCAGCGGCCCACGCGACTTCGCGCCTTCGCACGCCGCAAGCAAACCAGCACGGGCCTCGCCTTCGGTTTTCAAGCCAGGCGAGGCCCGCACGTATCACGGAAAAACGCACATCGCACGCTTCAGCTGCTAACCCTCCAACTTACGACGATAGGCGCGCACCGCAATCAGCGACAACGCTGCCGCCGCACCGGCAATGCCAGCAAATGCTGCAGCGGGGAAAACAGCGTCTCCCGTCTTGGGAATAGCTTGCGCCGCTGCACGGCTGTCCGTTTTTGCAGCAACGACCTTCGCCGCATCAGTCGACCCGGCGGCCTGGCCCTGGCCGCCAGACGGCGCAGGCGAGGACCCGGACGTCCCGGCATTTCCAGGATTCGATGGAACAGGCTTGTCAGACGCGTTGGAATTTCCCGGGGCGTCCCCGCCCGGAGTGCTGGGGTCGTTCGGCTCCGGAGCCGGAGGCTCCTCGGCATCGGGAACGCTCACTTCTACGGGCATCGTTGCGATATTGCTCTCGGCACCTTCGCAAATTCGCTCTGCGAACAGGTAAAGCTTGTCGGTTTCTTTATTGAAATCGGCGGGCAGCTCAAATGAAACCGAACCGCTCTCGCCCGAAACCTTGCCCACGGTGCCGTAGCCGACAGGGGTACCGGTCCTCCAATCGCCACCGCGCACCACAAGGGCGGACACTACGCGATCATCCTGATCGAGGACGGCGCTTCGCGACATTCGACCAGAAGGGGAGGCGTTGGCCGCATACTCTACGGAGATCTTTTCGCCGTCAACGCGAGGGCTGCTCGCATCGAACTTCCAATCATCGTTGATCAGCGTGAGTTTCCAAGCGTTATCTTCGGTGGCCAAAGGCTTCTGAATGCCCGAAGGAGCCGCCGCAGACGCCGGCGTAGTCAACAAAACCTTGCTCGGATCAAGCGTGATACCGGGCTGAACTCCCAGATTGGGGGTATAGGGCATCATAGTGTTGAAGCCGCTTTCAAGGTCTCCGTCTGGCAGAACAATCAAGACCATCGTCATGAACGACATGCTTTCGTCGGTCGTGCGAGTCAAAAGCGATATCTCCTTCGCCGCACGCGATTCATTGGAAACGAACCCGTAAGCCTTGTTCCGGTAATCCTGTATCGAAAGCGCGAAAACCCTGTCCTGCGTGGCAGGCGCCACCTCTTTCGATGCGTCCGCCAAAGACAACGACTTCACTTCCGTGGTCTTCACCGCTTCCTTGGACAGTGCGTCGAACGTCTTGTTGAACCACTCGTCGTTCAGGTACGTACGCAGCGTGGCGGTATTCCAGAACAACTCGCTGGCAGGAATGGACATATCGGTGTTCCATGCCTGACCGGTAACGGTGTGCTCCGAATTGAGCAGGACCCCATCCTTGGAAGTCTGCAGAACCCTCCAGGAAATCGGCTTCCCTTGGTCGTCCTTGCCGAAGTATACACGGCTGCCAGCCCAGGGCTTGCCCGGAGCGCTCTCGTCCGAAAACGGGGCGTTGAATCCGGAAATACCCAGGTTAACCGTATTGCCGCTACCCGCATTCTCCGCAATGGAAAGCTTATCCATCGCCTCGGTCAACGCCGCGAGCGCGTCGTTGACCGTCGTCTGCGCGTGAGAGGTGTCGGCAGCCACGTCCTTGGCTCGAGCAAGCGCCTCGGAAAGCACGGCGAAGCTCGACGCCGTGTAGGCCGGCGCGGCAAGACCGGAGGCCTTCTCTATGGCCGCGGCAAGCTTGCGGAAGTCTGCCGTGGTGCGAATCGTGCTCCAGTCGAATGCCAGGGTATGTATTTTGTCGGGACTGGCCGAAGTTGCCGTCACCTTCGCCTTGTACAGACCGGTGCTTGCGAAGTAAGGCAGATCGAACGTCCAGGTTGCCCCGCCGTCGTCATGCTGCTCGATCGCATTGTTCGCAGCGGCCTCCCCTTCGCGATCGAGAAGCGTTGCCGCCGACACCTGATAGGCTCCTAGAAAATCAGAGTACGGGTTGAAACGCAGCGTCGCCTTGATGGTGCCGGCTTCGTCAACGTCGAACCGGGCTTCAAGGTCAAGCGCTCGACTTCCCGTGGGGTCCTGATCGGTCACGTCGACATAGTAGGTACGACCCGCTTCAAAGGGGCTTTTCGCCGCAGCGTTCAGCCCCTGAACAGCGTTGTTGACGGCGTCGATCGACGCCTGGAACTGTTCGGGCGTCGAATCAGGATTGGCAAGAACCGCATCCGCATCCGCAATCGCGGCCTTCAACTTACCGAAAGAATCCTCGGTGTAGTCGTTCGCGGAGTACTTTTTGGCGCTTTCCACCAAACCGGCCAGCGTATCGCCCAAGCCGCCCGTCTTCTTCAACGTGGGCCATTTCACATACAACAGCGCGTCTCTGTTCATGATGTCAGAGCGCATCTCAACGCGATACAAGCCGTCATTGGGCACATACGGCAAGACGAACTGGCAGATAGCGGAGTTGTCTTCGCCCAACTTGAACGAAACCCCTTCGATGAAGTTGCTCTGGGAACCCTCTTCATACACGCCAAGGTCGCTCGCATGCACATCAAGGCCCATGATCTGGGCGGGCACGAAGTGCAGCGTGATGCGCGCCCGACCCGAACCGTCCACGTCGATCTCGGCGTTTTTAGCCAACATGCCGGCAGACATCGACGGCTCGGAAGGATTGCCGGCGTCATGGACGTCAACCGAAACCGTATAGCTTGACCCTGCATCGAGCGGCGGCGCGACGCCCTCCGCTCGAGCCACGCTCGGCGTAATGCTCAACCCCGTCAGCGCTATCATAAGCGCCAACGCAGCCGCGCATACCCGGCGAACCGGTTGCAACGTACTTGTCATATCGTTCGCTCCTTTCTCATGATTCTTCGTATAGCTTGTCCTTTTGCGGAAAGCCGCTTTCATACCGCTAACACGTACGGCTTGCCCCGTACGCGCACCACGTCCAGGTCAACTCCGTACACCTGGCTTAGAAAAGCGGGGGTCACCACATCGTGCGGCGCTCCCTGCGCAACAATCCGCCCCTGCACCAAGGCCACGATCTCATCGCTGTACTCGATGGCTTGATTCATATCGTGCAGCACCATGACCACGGTCATGCCGTGCTCTTCGTTGAGCATGCGCACCAACTTGAGTATTTCCAGCTGGTAGCGCACATCCAAAAACGTGGTAGGCTCGTCAAGCAGCAGCACATTCGCCCCCTGGGCAAGCGCCATGGCCATCCACACGCGCTGGCGCTGTCCGCCCGAAAGCGACGAAATGACGCGATGCTCGACATCCTTCAAATCGCAGGTAGCAAGAGCCCACTCGATCATGCGAGCATCCTGCTCCCGATCGGGCAAAGACCGTCGCACCCCCAGCTTTCGATAGGGAGAACGCCCGTAGCCGACCAAAGTTCGCACCTCCGCGTCAGCCGGAGCCATATTGTGCTGATGCACAACCGACACCAACTTGGCGAAGTCCGCAGGACGCACGTCCGCAACGTTTCCGGCGCGCAAGAACACCCGGCCTTCCTGCGGCTTGAGGCGCTTGGTCATCACGTTGAACAGCGTTGTCTTTCCGGAACCGTTCGCTCCGAGCAGCGTGGTCACCGCCCCTTCGCGCACGACAAGATCCAGTCCCTTGAACACGCGGGTCGACCCGTACGAAAATCCAACGCCCTCAAGGGTGAACGCGTTACCCGCCATACGTATCACGCGCCCTTCTCAGCAGCAAAATGAACGCGGGGCCGCCCACTACCGACATGACGACAGCGGCGCTAATCTCGTACGGTGCGGCAATGGTTCGTCCCACGGTGTCGGCCAACAGCAGGCAAAACGCGCCGAGCACCATAGAATACGGAATAAGCAGCCGGTGTCCCGACCCCACCAAAATGCGCGCACAATGCGGGACCACCAAGCCTAAAAAGCTGATCGGTCCCACGATAGCCGTGGCAACCGATGCCAACAAAACGGCAAAAGCGGAAACCACCAGGCGGTTTTTCGTCACGTCCACGCCAAGCGAAGCAGCCGTCTCGTCGCTCAGCGACAAAAGATCGCAACGCCTGGCAACAAACAGGGCCGGAACCAACCCGGCAAGCGCATACCCCGCAAGCGTGAAGAAATCGCTCCACGTTTTAGCCGAGATGTTCGCATCAACCAAGCTGGCAACGCCCGTCAACACCCCGCCCGATCCCGTGCTGAACGCAGAAGACAGCCCGGCGAATAGAGTGCTCATCGCGATGCCGGTCAAGATGATGCGCACAGGCGCGAGCGCTCCCCCTTTCCACGACAACGCGTACACCAGCGCGAACGCAAGAAGGCCCCCTGCGCACGCGGCAATCGGCATGAAAAAGAACAGCGAGGGTGCAAACGCCGTCACCAAAATAGCAGCGAACGACGCGCCCGCGTTGACGCCGATAATGCCCGGATCCGCCAAAGGATTGCGCACGGCCGCCTGCAGCAGCACGCCCGACACAGCCAAGGACGCGCCGGCCACAAGCGCAATGAATATACGGGGGAAGCGCAGGTCGAAAATGGTTGCAACCCGATCGTCGTAGGCCACAAACAAGCCCGCAAGCAGCTCGTCGACAGGCACCTTGAGCGTGCCCGCATTGACGGCGAACGCGAACAGCGCTGCCACGGCACCTACCGTAAGCGCGAATGCCGCGATATTTCTGGCTTTACGCATAGCTCCTTGTCCTAAACGGTTTCGCCGTTGCCGTACAGCAGCGGCTTAAGTTCTTCGAGCGCTTCCGGATAGGCAAACGTCGCGCTCATCCCGAATCGCTCATGCGAAAGGTCGTAGACGCGCCCCGCACGCACGGCACGGAAGTGCTTCCACGTGTCGTTCGAGGAAAACTCCTGAGCGAACATCTCCATGACCTGGTCGGGAAGAGCATGCGACATACGCAAAATGACATCCGGGTCGCGATCGAGCATGTCCTCGACGCTCACGTTAACGAATGCGTCCGCAGCATCTGCGTACACGTTTTCGCCACCGGCCTGCTGCACAAGGCTGCCCGCGTAACTTCGCGGCGTCGCCACCAAATACGACCCGGGAACGCCCATGAGAACCAGAACGCGCGGGCGGACAAGCCCTTCTATTCCCTGCCGATACGCAGTCATGAACGCTTCGTATTCAGCGCGCGCCTTCAGCGCCTCGGCTTCGCGCCCGAAAGCGATGCCCAGGTAATCCATCGAGCGATGCAAGCCCTCCACGCTGTTCAGGTCAACGAACATGGAAGGCGCTCCTATCTGAGCGAACTTCGGCTGCAAGTCGTTCAGCAGCGATCCGGGCGCCACGATGCAATCGGGCCGCAACATCGACAATTTCTCCAGGTCGGGTCCCATAGGAGGGCCTACCACCTCCGCATCGCCGTATCGCTGCGGCAATGCGCGCGACGTAGCGGGAACGCCCACCAGGTCAAGGTCAAGCCGATCGCACATGCTTGCAACGGCCGGCGAAGTGGCCACGATGCGCTTTCCCGATCGCTCGTCCCCGCCGTCGCGCGCAGGATGCTGGTCCACGCACGAGGAAAGGGCGCACAGCACAGCCAGGCACAGCGCCGCAAGCCCAGCCCGGGCAAACGTCTTCCTGCTCATGCAACGAAGCCCTAAGCCTCGGGCGGCGCGCTGCCGCCATGCCCCGCTGCCGCTGCGGCAGCGCTATCGCTTCGCGCCTTGCGCTTGCGACCGTACGCCAGGTAGTACGTCGCAGCCACGGCCACGACTGCCGCCGTAGCTGCAACCGCGGCGATCGCATACGTCTGAGGAGAAGCGAAGATCGGGGCAGCAGAGCCCGTCACCTCGCGACCTTCGCCGTCGAACTCCCTCACGCCCGAGCCTGCGGAATCGCCGGACGCGGCAGTTGAAGCGGCAGAGCCCTCCAACGCTTCGCTCGATCCCCGAGCCGTTCCACCGTCCGGCGCTTGGCTCTGCTCGGACCCCTGGCCAGCAACGATGCTTTCGACAAAACCTTCCGAGTTTCCGGGAACCGCATCGGACAACTGCACGAAGTACACCACCGAGCGCCCCATGGGATGCACGTACATCGAAATGCGCAACGTAGCCTGCGCCGATGCCACCTGCGCACGATAGTCCGCCGTATTGAGCTCGGCATCGCGCTGCATTATCTCGGCCGCAACGTCCTCGGAATAAACGCCCGTACGATCGACGTCGGAGGCAATGCTGACCTCGCCGATCTGGTCAGCTTGGGAAAGCCTGATGGTCACGAACTCGCTTCCGTCCGCATCTTTCTCGACAAGCGCCGAGGATCCGGTAATGCCTTGGCTCATCGACGTCCCCAAAGCCTCGCTTGCCTGCCCGCCCGAATCCTCGATCACGCCGGTGTCGGGATTAGCGTAGCTCGCATGAACCGCAGCTGTCGAAACCGATGAAACTACCGCATGAGCAGGAGAACCGCCAACGGAAAGCGCAGCAGAGAACGCCAGGGCAACAACGGCGACAAACGCGCGCGAGGACTTCACGGCGAACGATGGCCGCACGTTCAACGACCTTCCCCTCGCCCCTGCAGCGAAAAGCGTCGCCGCGCTGCCGCGCCGACCGCAACCGCTCCCGCCGCAACCGCAGCGGCTCCCGCGGCAACAGACAAGCCGTCGTCACCGGTCTTCGGCAGATACGAACCTTGCGCACCGCCGGAAGCGGGACTATTGCCGGTCTTTCCGCTGGTCGGAACACCTGCGTCGCCCGACCCCAAATCCTTCACCTTTGCATCTCCCAAATACAGATGCAGGTCGGCAGACACGTCGCCGCCGCCCATTTCGCGCATGGGCTTGATGGTCATCGTGATGGGCAGCACCACGGTATCCTTCGAAGCTGCGATCACCACGCTGTACGTACGGCTTGCGCCGTTTTCGCTCACCACCGAGGCCGCGTATCCGCCGTACGAGAGTTTTTCGACGTAATCCGACCTGTTCGTCGTGAAGCGCACTTCGAACATCCCATCGGAACGAGGAACCACGTAAGCGGTGTCGCCGAAATACTGATCGGCCATCGACAGCTCGCCGGAATTCGCCTTGTAAAACTTCATAGGCACGGCATACGTATGCCCGGCAACGTATTCGGCGCGAGAGGAAGCGGCGCTCGGCTGCTGAGGCTGCGAGGGAGTTGTCGTCGAGTTCCCGTTTCCGTTCGAGGCGTCGGTATCCGGCTTTTCAGGCGTCGGAGCAGGCTGTTCGGTTCCGGGACCCTCCGGAACAACGGGGTCGACCGCATCAGGCGAGCCGTTGAACGTCTCGATAGCCGACGCTAAATCCGCTTCGGCAGCCACGATCTCCTCCGGCGTTGCAGCGGCGCCCTTTTCGACAACGGCACGGGCGCGCGCGATAGCATCCTGCAAAGATCGATACGCCTCGTCGCTCTTGCCACCCTGCGCGATGGCGGCGGCTTCATCGACAAGGGTCTCCAAGGGTCGGCCCTCGCCGTCAAGGCTGTCAACCGTCAAGCCGCTCCAGTCGATCAGGACCGCAGCGGTCTGGCGATTGTCGCCCATGGCCTGCGCGCCAAGTCGCAACGCAACGTAACCGGAAGTCTTGGCAACCTCGCCCAAAGGAACATCCGCCACGAACGGCCTACCGGCTTCGCCGCCAAAGTCCACAACTGCAACATCGGATCCGTTGGTGACAAGCGCGTTCCCATCCACGTGATACGACCCGAAATATCCCAGGTAGTTGCAGTACTGACCCAGAACCTGCCCGCTCATATTGAGGCTGAGCGTGTACGCCCCATGACGCACCGTCAGCAAACCAATCGGATCCAGCGCACTGCTTGCAATCGAACCCTGAGACGAACTCAAGTTGGAAGCCTGCAGCATGCGCACCGGAACCGCATAAGTTCCGTTCGCAAGATTATCCTTGTCCAAGGAGACAGAGCTTCCCGTCGCTGCCTCTGCAGTCGGCATCGGCGCTGCGCCAACAGCCATGGCCTGCGCCGGCACTGCGCCCGCCGCCAAAGCAAACGCCAGCGCAACAGCAGAGCCTCGCGCGACAACGCCCGCCTTCATCGAATGTTCCATGGATATCCTTTCGTGTCGAACCGCCCGCTTCAAAGGGCTTTCCCCTGCATTACATGCATGCGAAATATATTATTAGCTTAGTAGTAATATGTTATCTAAGGCTAACTTTTTGACACGATACCACAGAACTTTACAAATTCCTATGCAAAAGTTTTTCCGAACTTTGCCGCTACGCCAAAATCGGCACGGATCGAAGACGCCGTTTTGCCACGCGCCTCGCTCGCTCGAAGCGGCAGTCTCATCAAATGGGTGGCAGCGTTTCCTATGCGAAGAAGGCGCGCGCACGAAAAATCGCTTTCCGTGGCAGGTTTTGACGGTTTGAGGTCGTCGAAGCCGGCGAATCGCGCGCACCCGAAGACATCACGCAGCGACCCAACGCCGTGATCAGGTAAAACAGAATGCAAATCAGACGACGAGAGAAGCGGCGCCCCGTTCGACGACCTCAAACCGCAAGAACCTGCCAGCCAGCAAGCTTTTACGAACCCCACGTGCAAAACAAGGCGGCCGAAGACGCGCGCAGCCGTCGCCGGATGGCTGCGCGCGTCTTCGGCCGCCTCGCATTCCTCAGCCAGCATCGTTTTCTCAACCCGGCACGCAATCTCTGCGGCGGAACAAGCAGGAAAGGCTACCGCGCGTCGTTCGGAACCCGCCCCTCAAGGCGCCGGCTCAGCAGGAAGAACGCAATCCCCGAGCCCAACGCGGCACCCGCGGTGTCAACCGCCCAATCCACGGGATCGCACATGCGACCAGGAACGAACAACTGATGGAACTCATCGGTCACGCCGTACAGACTGCCGCACGCAACAGCCAGCGCGCAAGCACGTCGAAGGGGCATGTGGCAACGCAGCGCATTCGCCCACAACGCACCGAACACGGTGTATTCGCAGAAATGCGCAATCGAGTTGATGGCATCGGCCTCGGGTCCCAAGATGTGCGCCTGCAGCTCCTTCAACGCCTGATACAGGTGCGAAAGGAGTCCCGTGCCTTGATTCAGATCGCTGCCCGTGTTCGCCGACATGCAAAAGATGAACACCGCCCAAGCAGCAACCGCCAACCAGCTCAGAATCGTGAATCGCTTGGATTTCAGGTGGCCCATCAGCGATTTGCCACCTTGATCTGCAGGCTTTCCATCGTATCGAGGGCAGCCTCGTTCAAGCGGGCGTCGAACGAACCCGTGCATGCAGCATCAACCGTAACCGGCACATCGGGACATGCGGTCTTCACCAGCACCGCATTGGCCACCACGCATATATTGGACACCAACCCCACCAGCTCGATCTCCTCGAACGGCAGCGCTCCCGCTTCGTCGGCTGCGCGCTGGGCCGACCTCAACCAATCGAACAACTCGACCGAGCCGAAAACGGGCTTGAAAAACACTTTGTCAGAGTCGAGCAGTTCCGAAGCAACCGCTCCGTACAGCTTGTGACCAGGCGTATTCTCGATGCAGTGTTCAACCGGAAGGTTGCGCCCTTCCTGGGTGCTCAGGTAGTCGGATCCGTGCGTATCGAACGTAAATACAACGTCGTCCCCCCGTTTCCGGTACTCCGAAACCTTGTTCGCAATAGGCTGCGCGAGCTTTTCCGCTCCCGCAAAGCCCAACGCGCCATCCACAAAGTCAACCTGATAGTCCACCACAATCAGCAAGCGACTCACGTGTATTCCTCCTCTGTCTTACCGCCAACTCACCCGAGCTTCGCCATCTGAGCGCGCGCCTTGTCCATCTGATCCTCAACGTCAATGCCCACGATGTCCAAGCCCTCCGCCGCCACGAAACGCGTTTCCGGTATTCCGAACATGCGCGCAATGCCGCACAGATAGTCGTATCCGAAGTTCGCATCCCCCACGAAGCCGCCGGACGTCGTAAGGTACGTGAGGGTCGCCGCCTTGCACAAGCCCTCGCACCGCGCATCCTCGGTAAAATGAAACGTGCTGTCGCACACGCTGACATGCTCCAGATACACCTTGAGCGAAGCCGGGAACGAGAGGTCCCAGTACGGCGCGCCAATTACAATGTCATCCGCCTCGGCGAACTGGCGCGACAGCGCGAATATCGGATCGTCCCACGCACCCGCAGTCTGCTTCTCCACGCGATCCGCCACCATATCGGCGTCAAAAGGCTTCAACGCGAGCGCCGCCAAGTCAACTTCGACGACGTCCTGTTTCCGCGCAAGGTACTCGCGGCACAACGTAAGTGTACGGGAATCATGCCCCCTCATGCAGGCATTCACGAACAATGTGGTCATTGCGGCTCCTATCGCCCTGAACGATTCATCGGCTTTCGTTCGCTCATGATACCGCAATTGGATCCATGTCCAGGCGCAATGCCTGCTCAACCACCTTCATAAGAGCTTCGTCGGATATGTCGGGATTGATTTTGACAAGGCCCACCAAGCCGAATATGACCACGCAGAACATCTCGTACACCAGATCTATTTCAATATGGTGGTATTCCGCGTACTCCACTACGATATGATCGTGAATGCAGTCCACCGTTTCACGCACGGCGCGCACGTCGAACGAGTCGCGCATCCCCAGCTCTTCGAGCACGCGAATCATCGGACGCTGATTGCCCTCCGCGTCGTACAGCGCGCGCCGAAACGTGGCGATGCAGGTTTTAAGGGATCCGGGCGTATCGCCGAACGCGCGCGATTCGTTCCACACGACTACGCTTTCCACCAGGTCTTCTACGTAGTCGTCCAGCACCGCATCGATGACGGCTTGCTTGTTTTCGAAGTAGTAGTAGACCAGTTCACGCGTGACGCCCGCCTCTGCCGCAATGTCCTTCACGGTAGTCGCGCGCACGCCTTGCCGCTCGAACAGCGAACGGGCCGCGGCCATGATATCCCCCGCCGGGCCATCGAGTCGCTTGCGCTCGATCAAAGAACGCCCGCAATCGCGCCGCGCCGGCTCGTATCTGGTCTGTCGGGTGCCCAACCGCATTGCATCTCCCCTCGCGCCGAAACGCGCATGGACGCGCACAGGGCGATCCTGTGCGCGTCCATTATACGAAAGATGACTCTGTTCAGTCATGGCGAAGATGCGTTGCGCGTCAAGCGGCTGCCGGCGCGGGGCGCAGTCGCCCTCGCGCCGACGCATGCTAACGGTTTTCCTGGGCGACCCGCTGGTACGCCTTCGTATCGGCGTACAGCTCGTCCTTCACCGGGTTCAACTTGCAGCGGCGAATCTTGCGGAACTGGTAGACGGCAAGCGCCACGTTCGACGCAAGCGCCACCAAGCTCACCGCGAAGAACGCAGCCGGATTATGCGTGGTCGGAATTGGAGCCAGCACATCGGCGAACTGGGGCACCGTCATAACGAACATGATCCACAAGCCCAGCGTTTGAGCACGATGCTGCAGCCAAGCGCCCTTCTTGATGAAGAACGTGGGAATCGTGCATGCCAGCAGCAGCGCCAAGCCGCAGTAGGCGGAGTGGTCGGAAATGCAGTTGTACGTGTAGGCGAAGTTCCACAGATCGTACGCGATGATCCATGCCCAAATCATGTCGGGCCAAATCATGTCCTTAGACGAGTCCTTCGAGATGAAGATGCCGAACCAACCGCAAATGGTAACGATATTCAAAATGCCCGCAATGCCGTTCATGATGTTCCACGGACCCGAAATCGTCCACAGGTTCTCGACGATACCGCCCTGCCATAGCCCGAAGCTGAACACCTGGAAATCGCGGATGACCGCTTCGGCAATATTGATCGCCAGAATAAGAGGCGGGAAGCACAAGGCCCACTTCTTTTCGTACAGATGGTGCACCTTGCCGTCCTTGCCGCGCCACTTCACGAAGCGCAGCGCGATGAATCCCAGGCAGCCGGCCAACGCCGAGTACGTTTTCACCCAGTTGAACCACGTGCCCGTACCGTATTCGTTGCCAGGCGCCGCCGTAGTCGGCCACACGAACACGGTCAAAACGATAGGCACCACGGCAAACAGCGCAATGCCCGCCCACAGCGACGTGCGGCCCAGTTCGTTGAACGCCATAAGCGCAAACAGGATGAACAGCCAAATGGCCCAGTACAGCGGATCGGCCGCTTGATACAGAATGCCCACGAGAATCGCCCCTTTGCAAACTCTCTTGCGGCGAACCCCTCCGTCGCCACCCATACGCCCCGCAGTATACGAGGGGCTTTCAAGGAAGTCTTTCACACAAGGGGTCCTTTTGTGAAAGAAGCCGAATCGCAGACGATGCTAGACTGGCGCCAAGCGCGCCACCTGGGAAAAGAGCGCGAATGCCGTCGCGAAAGACGGCCAGGTCGTTTCGGCAGAAAGGGGATTCGCCATGACCGTGCCCGTTTGGGTCACACCCGTCTCCATGGTTGTCTACACCGTGTTGCTCATGCTGCTCACCGAGTTCATGAGGCGACATTACCGCACGTCAATGTGGGTATGGGTAATTTCTCTGATTACCGTTCCGCTTTGGATCGCCAACATTCCGGGCGACGACTGGTTCCGCTGGGCCAAAAACCTGTCCGTCATTTTGCCGCTCATCTTCGCGGGGCTCGGACGCATCGCCGCCGTCGAGCAGAAAGACACTCCTTTCTGGCGGCTCATGCGCAAACGCTGGGTTCGATGGGTGCTGTACGGAATCGTGTTCTGCAACATTGCCGAAGCCACGCTGCGCGACGTGCAGATGGGCAATACAATGAACGCCCTAGCTGGATTCATCCTGTGCATTACCATGCCCTTCGGTGACAAATTCTGGAAATACGACACTTCCAGCCATGGCGAGATCCTGTCCTACACCGTACCCATGTGGAACTTCCTCTACACCACCTGGAACGCCTGCTTCGTGTACGCCGAGGGCCATGAGTTCTTCGCTTCCACCTGCTGCATCCTGGCAGCGGCCGAATTGTATCCCATCGTCATGCGAAGGCCGGAACTCTACATCACCGGGCGTATTTACACGCTTGGCGCGCACCTTTTGCTGCGCAGCTGCTTCCCGCTTTTGTTCCCCACCATCATGAACAGTGCTTCCTGGTTCAACCCCGAAGTCATGTACTGGTGGGGCATGGTCAACGGCATCATCGGCATCCCATTCGTATTCTGGTACTGCTACCAGCTCAACAGCGGAAAGGCGCCGGTAACGTTTCGTCGCGGCGCCGCGCGTCAGAAGTACCTGGAAGGCCGCGCAAACGGCACTATCGACGAATACGGCGACCCGGTAGCGCCGCCCACCGGCGCATAGAGGTCGACACCAGCTGCTCAAGAAGGTTTCGTCCAGAACGCACGAAGGCCCGGTCGGACTCGCCCCGCGAGCCGTCCGGGCCTTCGGCGACAATGCCGAAAACGACGTGGAACGTGGCGCGGAATTGCGGGTTTGCGCTTCTGGATACGCACCTTCGACAATCGTTGAGGGTACTGCACTTTGCTGGCCTGGACCGTTGATGCAAGCGCACAAAACAACCGCGCCCGATAAGCCGCGCAAGGAGCGCAGACCCGCGATTTCGCGCCACGTTCTGCAGCCGCCGCGCGTCGACAACAGCTCAACGGCAGAATTGGACGCATCGGCGCCGTGCCAACAGGAGCGCACTGCGAGCAGAACTCAACTTGCAGGCCGCAACCCTTGGACCGCAAAGCCGTCCTCGTAAAACCCTACCCGCGCTTCGAGGTGTCGCCAAGCGCAGCAAGAGCGGCACCGTAGCCGCCGGACCCGTAACTCAAGCACTTCGACACGCGCGCGATGGTCGTGGCCGACGCACCGGTAGCTTCTTCAATGGCCGCGTACGACTTCCCCGCATCAAGCTGTCGAGCCACAGCCAATCGTTGCGAGGTATCCTTGATCTCTCGAATAGTGAACAGGTCTTCCAACAGGGCGAAAATGGTGTCTTCGTCGTCGAGCGCAGCGAACACGTGCAGCAGATCTTCAACTTCGGGCGTCCTGAGATCGCTCATGCTACTCTCCCATCTTCATGAGGCCGTACTCTATGGAATCCACGATGGCATTCCACGAAGCCTCGATAATGTTTTCCGACACGCCCACGGTTCCCCAACTGCCAGAGCCGTCGCTTGTGGTGATGACAACGCGGGTGATGGCGTCGGTGCCCACGTTCTCGTCCAGGATACGCACCTTGTAGTCCACCAACTCCATGTCTGCTACCTGGGGATAAAAGGCCACGATAGCCATGCGCAGCGCATTATCCAAAGCGCCAACGGGACCCGCGCCTTCGCCGGTGGCCACGAATCGCCGATCGCCTACGTGAATCTTGATCGTAGCTTCGGACATCGCGTCCTTCGCAAGAGCGCCCGTATCCTCGTGGTCGTCCACGATAACGCGAAAACTCTCCAGCGTGAAATGGGGGCGATACGCGCCCAAGTGCCGCTGCAGCAGCAATGCCAGCGAACCGTCGGCGACCTCGTACGAGTACCCGCCCGCCTCGCGCTGCTTGATGTCGTCCAGAATACCCTGAACCTTGTCAAGATGGGGCGTTAGGTCAATGCCCAGCCCGCGTGCCTTCGCCATAAGAGACGCCTTGCCCGCAAGCTCGCTTACCAGCATGCGAGCATTGTTCCCCACGCTTTCCGGCGAAGCATGCTCGTACGCTTCGGGGAATCGGGCGATAGCGCTGGCGTGCAAGCCGCCCTTGTGCGCGAACGCCGAAGCCCCCGTGTACGGATGATGGGTCGGCAGGGCCATGTTGCACGACTCGGCCACGAACTGCGCCACGCTGGTCAGCTGGCGCAGGTTGTCCTTCCCCACGCACGTCATGCCCATTTTGAGCTCAAGATCGGCAATGACCGTGAGCAGATCGGTATTGCCCACGCGCTCGCCGAAGCCGTTCACCGTACCCTGAACCTGCACCGCTCCCGCACGAACCGCCGCAAGCGCGTTGGCCACCGCGCACCCGGAGTCATTGTGGCAGTGAATGCCCAGTTGCTGACCGGGAACGGCAGCAACCGTCGCGCGCACGACTTCCTCCACCTGAAACGGCAGCGCGCCGCCGTTGGTCTCGCACAGATCCACGGAGTCGGCGCCGGCTTCGCTAGCAGCACGCACGCACGCAAGCGCGTACTCGGCGTTGGCAGCATAGCCGTCGAAGTAGTGCTCGGCATCGAACACCACCTGCAAGCCGCAACGCTTCAAAAACGCTACGGAATCGCGAATCATTCGCAGGTTTTCCTCAAGCGTCGTCTGAAGCGCGCGCGTGACCTGGGCATCCCAGGTTTTTCCCACGATAGTGGCAACCGGAGCCCCGCTTGCCACCAAATCAGCAAGACCTTGGTCTTGCTCGGCGGCGACGCCTTTTTTGCATGTGGACCCAAACGCCGCTATGCGCGCGTGGCGAAGCGGGAGGGTTTGCACGCGCTGGAAAAACGCTATATCTTTAGGGTTGGACGCGGGGAAACCTCCTTCGATGAAGTCGATTCCCAGCGCGTCCAACCGCTCGACGATGCGCAGCTTGTCCTCAAGCGACAGCGTGATGCCTTCGCATTGCTCGCCGTCGCGCAACGTGCTGTCGTACGTGAGGATTTTCAATGGCTATACTTCCGCTACCCATTCGGCGTACTCTTCGATGTTGCCATAGACAACGTCGAAGAAGCGCTCCTGCAAAGCGCGCGTAACCTGCCCGGGCTTGCCCACGGTGCGGCCGTCCACAGATCCGATCGGCGTAAGCTCGGCGGCGGAGCCGGTCATGAACACCTCGTCGGCCACGTAGAGATCGGCGCGCGTCAGGCTCTCCTCGATAGCGGGAATCTCCAGGTCATCGGCCAAGCACAGCACCGTGTCGCGCGTGATGCCCTCCAGCAGGCCGTCGGACAGCGGCGGCGTCGACAGGATACCGTCGCGGACAATGAACAGGTTCTCGCCCGTTCCCTCGCACACCAAGCCCGCCTCGTTCAGCATGATGGCCTCGGCGTAGCCGTGCTCCTTGGCCTCCAGCTTCGCCAGGATGGAGTTCATGTAGGAAGCGGTGCTCTTCACCGCAGGAGGAATGGCGTTGTTGGAGCGCTGGCGCCAAGACGACACGCCCACGGCCACGCCCTGCTCGAGCGCATCGGCGCCCAAGTAGCTGTCCCAAGGCCAGCAAGCGATGGCCACGTCGGTCGTCGATCCGGTCGGGTCGACGCCCATCACGCCGTAGCCACGATACACGATGGGGCGGATGTAGCACTTCTCAAGCTTGTTCGCGCGGATCACTTCAAGCGTAGCATCGCACAACTCGTCAACCGTGTACGGCAGATCGATGCAGGCAATTTTGCAGCTGCGATGCAGGCGCTCCATGTGGTCGCGCAGGCGGAATACGTAGCTCTTCTTGGTGTCGGGGTTCTGATAGCAGCGAATGCCCTCGAACACGCCGGAGCCGTAATGCAGCGAATGGGACAGGATGTGCGTCGTGGCATCCGCCCAGGGGACCAGCTCCCCGTTTTTCCAAATGTACTCGACTTCTGTGATGCCTGCCATATTCATCCCTTCTCGCTGACACCGGAACCGTTACCGTCTGCAATGGTCACACCGCTGCGGTTTGACCGCAATGGGCAAAAGGGCGAGTCCATACGGTTTGACGTGCAGATTTCGTCTAAGCTACCGCGTTTATTGTACTCCAATGCGCTAAAGCGAACGCACCGGTTCCGGCAAAGGGTCGCCGATTCGACGAAAGGGACAGAAAAGGCAAACCGAGCGCGTCGCCGCCCAAAGCAGCCGGGCGGCACCTCCGCGCTTTCCGCGCTCCCGCGCTGCGCCCAAGAGCATCAAGAGCACCTCCGAAGCGCGCCCAGCCCCCCCCCCTGAAACCGGAGGCAGAACGGAACCGGCCGCTGGCAACCGATAGGAACTAGCCTCTCAAAACCTCGACGATAGTGCGGTCGGTCCTCAACTCGGCATCCCAAATCTCGAACGCCAGCAGAGTGTCGATACCGGATGCAGTTCGCGCCTCCTTGAAAACCTCGCGATAGCACAATTCGAACGTTTCGCGCTCGACCCGCCGGCCGCAAAACGTGCCGCCCGGCAGCGCAAGCAGGCGCATGCCGCGCTCCTGCGGCGGCGCGGCCAGCTCTTCTCCCGGCAGTGCCTGCACCTCAAGCGCAACGTACCAGGACGGCTCCGGCGCCTCGGCCCCCTCCTTCCCGCCATCGCCCGGAAGGCAAATCATGCCCTGCAAGAACAACGGCGCCATGGATGCGCGCTTCGTTTCGCCGTACAGCTCGGACATAGCCCTCGTATAGCGCTTCGCATCGAACGCAGCGCGGCCCCAGGGCATCACCAAAAACGTGCGCTTTCCCAGCACGCGCTCGTACGGGGCCGGCGAGGTGCGCAACGCATGCTGTACGGCAATCTCGCGACGATACCCGTCCAATTCCAGCAGAATGGCCTGCGTGTCGCGCAGCTTTTCCTTTGCCAAAATGTACGCGCGCTCCAACAGGGACGATATATCCATCGCGCCGCAGTCGGACACGTAGTCGGCCAGCTCTTTCAGCGGCACGCCCAGCTGCACGCACGACACGATCACGTCCAGTTCGTTCATCTGACGCAGCGCATAGTAACGATAGCCGGTATCGGGGTTCACGTACGCGGGGCGCAAAACGCCAATGCGCTCGTAATAGCGCAGCGCCTTCACGCCCACGCCCTTGAGGTGGGCCACTTCGCCGATAGACAGCAGGTCGTTTCTCATGGCGCTCCTCTGCATTCTGCATATAAAGCAATTGACTCTCCCCTTAGGGGATACTTTAGGATATCAGAACTTGGCCAATCGGAGCCAAGCGAATAGGAGGAATCATGTCGCCCTACGTGCTGCTCGGCATCGCCGTCATCTTCGAGGTGTTTGCCGACTCCATGATGAAGCTCTCGAACGGCTTCACGCGAAAAGCGCCCATTATTGGCATCGTCATTGGATACATCGTTGCGTTTTACCTGATCGCGCAAACACTCGAGCAGCTACCGCTCGGTTTCGCCTACGCAGTATGGACCGGCCTCGGCATTGCGCTCACTGCCGTGGTGGGCACCGTATTCTGGCATGAGGGCCACAATGCGAAGAAGATCGTGGGCCTTATAGCCATCATCGCCGGCGTGGTCGTTTTGAAGATGGGAGTGTAATCATGGACCGTGTACATCCCTATGCGCTGCTCAGCGTGTCCATTATCCTCGAAGTATTCGGCACTACCATGATGAAGCTGTCGGAAGGGTTTTCCGCACCGCTGTTCACCGCGCTGACCCTTGCGGGCTATCTCGTGTCGTTCACGCTGCTCACGTTCACGTTGAAGCACCTGCCGCTCGGCCTCGTGTACGGCATCTGGGGCGGCGTGGGCACCGTACTGACGGCCGCCATCGGCATTATCGCCTGGGGCGATCCCTTCAACGTAATCACGTGCGTGGGCATTGCGCTGGTCGTCGGCGGCGTGGTGCTGCTGAACCAAGGCACGCAAGAGCTGGAAGATGCGCGCGAAGCGGCGAAGGACGCGCAGCAAGCCTAAGCCGATGCAGAGCGCCAGCCCCCGAAAGTCGCAGGACAAAAAAGCGCCCCGATTCGTTTTGCGAATCGGGGCGCTGCTCGTTTCCTTACACGTAGAACAGAATGTCGTTGTACGTGGGAACTGGCCACATATCGCGATCCACCAGTATCTCCATGCTGTCCACAGCCGCGCGCAAAGCTTCCATGACGGGAACGATCTCGTGGGCGTACACGTTCGCCTTTTCCTGCTCGTTCTCCATCTTCTGTGCAGCGTGATGCATCGAGTCAAGCTTCTGCAGATGCGTGTCGATCTCCTTGATGCCGCCCAGCAACTTATGCAGCAACGTTTCCTGCTGGCTGGTCTCGGCGCCAGGAGCCGCCGTTTTGAACGCCGTGATGCTGTCGGCAATCTCGGCCGCATACGCGTTGATAGCTGGCAAGAATGCGCGGCGCACCATGCGCTTCATCGTACGCACCTCAATGTTCAGCAGCTTGGTGTACTTCTCCAGCTTCACCTCGTAGCGGCTACGAACCTCAATCTCCGACAGCACGCCGAACTCTTCGAACAACGCGATGCTCTTCGGATCGACGAAGCACGGAAGCGCGTCGACGGTGGTCTTGTAGTTCGCCAGCCCGCGACGCTCGGCCTCGACCTGCCATTCCTCGGAGTACCCGTTTCCGTTGAAGATAATGCGCTGGTGCTTCGCGAGCGTCTTCTTCACGTACGCGATGGCCGCCGCCTCGAACTCTTCGCCCGACTTGCCCTCCATGGCGTCGGCGAATTCCTTGAGGCTTTTCGCCATGGCCGTGTTGAGGATCATGTTGCAATCGGACAGGTTCACCGCAGAGCCGGGCATGCGGAACTCGAACTTGTTGCCCGTAAACGCGAAGGGGCTGGTGCGGTTGCGGTCGGTGTTGTCCTTGAGGAAGTTCGGCAGTACAGCAACGCCCAGGTCCATGGCCACTTTTTCCGCATTCGTGTACTCATGCCCGTCAACGAGCGCATCCACGATGGCGTCCAGCTCGTCGCCCAAGAAAATGGAGATGATGGCCGGGGGAGCCTCATCCGCCCCCAGGCGATGATCGTTGCCCGCCGACGCCACCGACATGCGCAGCAATTCCTGGTAATCGTCGACCGCCTGGATGACGCCCGTCAAAAACACCAGGAAGCGCAGGTTGTCCATGGGGCTTTCCCCGGGCTCGAGCAGGTTCGTCTTGCCCTTGGAAAGCGACCAGTTGTTGTGCTTGCCCGACCCGTTGATGCCCGCGAACGGCTTCTCGTGCTGCAGGCATACAAGACCGTAGTGGCTGGCCAGAAGGCGCATCTTCTCCATGGTCAGCAGGTTTTCGTCGATCGCCCGGTTCGCGTTGGTGAAGATGGGAGCCAGTTCATGCTGAGCGGGGGCCACCTCGTTGTGCTTCGTGCGCGCCGACACGCCCAAAGCCCACAGCTCGTTGTCGAGCTCTTTCATGAACTCGTTGACCGAAGGGCGAATGGCGCCGAAGTAATGCTCTTCCAGCTCCTGCCCCTTCAGCGGCGCATAGCCGAACAGCGTGCGCCCGCACATGATGAGGTCCTGGCGCTTCGCGTAGTCTTTCTCGGAAATAAGGAAGTACTCCTGCTCGGAACCCACGGTGGGCACCACGCGCTCGTGCGGCTCGCCGAACAGGGCCAGCACGCGATTCGCCTGCTCGTCGATGGCGCTCATCGAACGCAGCAGCGGGGTTTTCTTGTCAAGCGCCTCGCCCGTGTAGCTGCAAAACGCCGTGGGAATGCATAGAACCTCGTCCTTGATGAAGGCGTAGGACGTGGGATCCCAGGCCGTGTAGCCGCGCGCTTCGAACGTGGCGCGCAAACCGCCGGAAGGGAAGCTCGAGGCATCCGGCTCGCCTTGGATCAGCTCTTTTCCAGAAAAGCTCATGATGGCGCGCCCGTCGCTGCACGGGTCGAGGAAGCTGTCGTGCTTCTCCGACGTAATGCCCGAAAGAGGCTGGAACCAATGCGTGAAGTGCGTAGCGCCCTTCTCCATAGCCCATTCCTTCATGGCATGAGCCACGACGTTCGCAACCTCGATTTCGAGCGGCTTGCCCTCTTTGATGGTCTTGAGCAGGCTCTTGTACGTTGCGGAAGGCAATCGCTCCTGCATCGTATGCTCGTTGAACACCATCGAGCCATAGATATCCGAAATCATCGCCATCGGCGTGCGCTCCTAACTTGTCGCATTCAAGGCGTGGCCCTTCCCCTGCGCGCAATCCGCCACACCCCCGTTGAGTCATCCGCATACGATAGCACGGCCGCAGGGGAAAACGCGCCTTCATCTTGCCTTATTCAAATTAACGGCGAAATGTTTCAAGAAGTTTTCGAACCTCGGAATTACGGCCGAAGCCGTAGGTTTGGGCGCGAATCGGCACCTGTGACAATTTTCGGCGCGCCCGAACCCCCATGTTGGCTGCATCTTGAATTACGACCAGGCATTTTGTCCGTGGGCCACGCGCAAGCAAGCCCTCGAAACCCCTCCGCAGCGTCGTAGGTGCCAATTCGCGTCCACATGCCAAGCTCGGCCGCCCCTCCCCGCAGCCAAAAGCCGGAGTCTCCCCGCAACCATACGTCATTGCAAGCGCCGCCGCCGAGCAATACAATATGCTTGCGTTTTGCGCGCCGCGCAACGCAATCGCAAGCGGCGCCGCGCATTGGAAAGGAGCACGCTACATGGACGCCCTCTGCTCCATGCTCATTGTCGACGACTCCAGAATCGATCGCACGCTTTTGGCCAATATGTTCGCCGAATCGTACTCCATCCTGGAAGCAACCAGTGGGCAGGAAGCTCTCGCCGCCATGGCCGAACGCAAGGTCGACGTCGTCGTACTCGACATAGACATGAAAGGCATGAACGGATTTGCGCTCATCGACGCGATGAAGGCCGACCCGTCGCTTTCAGATATACCCATCATCGTGGAAACCGGCGAATCGGCTCACGAGGAGCCGGCGCTTTTGCGCGGCGCAGATGACTTCATAGCGAAGCCCTTCAACACGACCGTCGCCCGCCGACGCGTCGACAACATCGTCACGAAGCACGTGCTTGAACGGGAGCAGCTGCAAGCAGCGCTGCGCGAAACCGAGCTCCTTGCCGCCCATCGCGCGCAAGAGCTCCTTTACGCGGCAGAACACGACGGCCTCACGGGCTTGTACAACCGTGCTGCGTTCTGCCGCAAAACCGCCGAACTGCTCAAGTCCCGTCCCCATGAAGCGTTCGCCATCGTGCAATTCGATATCGAACGTTTCAAGATATTCAACGAGCTGCACGGCAGCACCCGAGGCGACGAGGTTCTGAAGGTCATCGCGCAATGTCTCGACAAGACCATACGAGATCGCGGCGTATACGGACGCATGGAGGCGGATCATTTCGCGCTATGCCTGCCCAAAGATATGGCCCTGAGCGACAATCTGGCAACGCAGCTAGAACTTGCCCTCGCCAACGCGGAAGCGGAACACGAGATCGTGCTTTACTTCGGCATGTACGAAATAACGGACCGCACGATGCCGGTCGACATCATGTGCGACCGCGCGACGCTTGCGCTGCGTTCCATCAAAGGAAATTACAACACCCGATTCGCCCTGTACGACTCCAACATGCACCAGTCGCTCATCGTAAAGCACACAATGAAAGCCGAAGGGGAACGTGCGCTCGAAAAGAGGGAGTTCGAACCGTTCATCCAGCCCATTTTCAACCTTGCCTCGGGCGCTCTTGTCGGCGGCGAGGCCCTCGTCCGCTGGCGCCATCCCGACAAAGGTCTTATCCCGCCGGGACAGTTTCTTCCCTTTTTCGAGAACAGCGGCTTCATCGTCCGCCTCGATAGCCACATCCGAGAAGAAGTCTGCTGCTTTCTCGCTTCCATGGAAAGCAGCGGGATTGCCCCGGTCCCCCTGTCGGTCAACATATCGCGTCTGGAATTCTACGACCCGCACCTCTGCGACAATCTTGTCGACCTGGTAAAACGGTATAAACTTCCGCCCTCGCGATTGCGACTGGAAATCACCGAAAGCGCGTACGCCGACAACCTTCCGCAATTGCTGCAGGCAATGGGAAAACTGCAGCGATTCGGATTCACCGTGCTCATGGACGATTTCGGAACGGGGTATTCGTCGTTGAGCATGCTCCGCGACGTTCCTATCGACATGATCAAGCTCGATATGCGCTTCCTCGGCGGGGAAAGCAGGAACCGCGCCCGCGAAGAAAGCATCTTGCGAGCTATAGTTCCCATGGCAAAATCCCTCGGCCTCCCGGTTATCGCGGAAGGCGTGGAAACCCGCGACCAGGCATCGCTGCTCGAAAGCGTCGGATGCGACCTCGTGCAAGGATACCTGTACGCGCAACCCATACCGAAAGATGAATTCTTGGCACTCGCAGTGCGCGAAACCGCGAAAAACGCCCTGAAGCAGAAAGCCTGAGGCACTTTATGGATAATCGGCTTCAACAACTCGAAACACTGGGCATCGACGTCGAAACCACCCTCAAGCGGTTTTGCGGCAATGCGAACCTGCTCATGTCCATGCTTGAGGTGTTCGTTCGGGAGGACACCCTTGAGAAGCTTCCCGAAGCGATGCGCGCGAAAGACTACGAAGCTGCGGAAAGCATCGCTCACGCCGTGAAAGGAACGGCTGCGAACTTGGGGCTCGCATCCCTCAGCGCGCGATGCGATGCCCTGGTACAAGCAATACGGGCGAATCATCTGCACAATGTCGACGATCTGGCCCTGGCGGCGCTTGAAAGCTACCGGACGGCGCGAGCGAACATCAACGCGCTCTCTTAGCGCGGTCGCGGAATCGCGCAAGCAAACCTGCGCTTGAACCCCGCCGCGCTCCTGCCGAAAGCTATCTTTTCAGCAAACGACCCAGCACGTCGAACACCTCGTCGATATCCAAAGGCTTGGTAACGAACTCGTTCATCCCCGCGTCACGCGCCGCGTCCTCGCTCTCTTTGAACGCATTTGCCGTCATCGCAACAATGGGGATTTCACGCGCATCGGACCGAGGCAGAAGCCGAATGGCACGCGTGGCTTCCACGCCGTCCATAACGGGCATCCTCATATCCATGAGCACGGCATCGAACTCGCCGAGCCGACTTGCAGCAAACAGGTCTACCGCCTGCCGGCCGTCAATCGCCCAGGTCACCCGAGCACCATGCAACTCCAGCACATTCGTCGTGATAGCTGCGTTTACCGACCCATCCTCCACAAGCAGAATATGGAACCCTTTGAATAGCTCCCGATCCACCGAACGATCCCGCCTGGGTTCAGGAGTTCCCATTGCAAAGACAAGGGAGAAGCTGAACTCGCTTCCTGAACCAAGTTCGCTGCGAACCTGCAGTTCACCGCCCATAAGACGCACTAAGCTCTGGCAAAGCGGCAGACCGAGACCAGTCCCTTGGCTCTTCGAAGCAGCTGAGCCCACTTGGGCGAAAGCGTTGAATATGCGCCTCTGATCTTCAGGGGAAATGCCCACGCCGCTGTCAGCAACGCCGAAAAAGAACGTCGCCCGCTCCCCGTCGAAACCCGTCTCCTCAACAACAAGCCTCACGACACCGCCCTCGGGCGTGAACTTGATGGCATTCGACAACAGGTTCGAAAGCACCTGCTTCAATCTCAGAGAATCGCCCACGACGCCTTCATGAGAAACCTTCGTTACCACCTGCAAATCGATGATCCGGGCATCAGCTTGCGCTTGCATCATATCCTGAAGTTCGGCAACGTTTTCCGTCAATGAAAAGGGCTCGTAGGCAATATCCATCATGCCGTTTTCCACACGACTGGTATCAAGAACGTCGTTGAGCAAACTCAGCAAATAGTCCGACGACGCTCGAAGTCGCGCTATGTTCTTGCGCAAGGCTTCCGGATCGTCTTTCTGCATATCCAGAACATCGGTAATGCCCACAACGGCATTCATAGGAGTTCGTATCTCGTGGCTCATTCGAGAAAGAAACTCGCTTTTTGCACGGCCCTCCGCAGCCACCCGCTCGGCCTCAACGCGCATATCGGCCGCACGCACCCTCGATCGCGTTACGCCAACGGCAATAGCCAGAATCAGAAGCACCGTCACAGCAGCCAGGCCGGCAACCAGCATTGGATTTGCGCTCAAGTAGTCAACCAGTGTAAGGGTACCGTACCCCGCAGTTATTCGATTCTCCTCAACCGCCGCTGCCTTTTCATTGACGGACATGCTGTTAAGGCTCTTGTTCACGATAGTCAGAAGATCGGGATCTGCCGGACGCGGCAGTGCGAAGCAGATATCGGTCGCGCTGCCCGTTAAAGAGACCGGGACGACGTTGGAGTACACCCCCTGCTGCATCGCGCCCTCGATTTGAACGGACAAACCGAACACGACGTCAGCCTGACCCTTATCCACCATATTAAGCGCTTCGTGCTCGCTCTTGACGTAGCGCACATCTCCCGTCGGCACATCGCTGGGAATCTGCGTACCCTCAAGCGCGACATAGCGCAAATTCTCAGAAGGATACGCAACAAGCTTGTTGCGAGCAACCAGATTGCTGAATGTCGCATACGAGGAGGACAGAGCCAAGCCGGCTTGCGCCGCATCGTCTTCGTCGCCCAAGAAAAAGCCCAGCATATCCACCTGGCCACTGCGCAGCGCGTCAAGGGCAGCACTGTACGATTCGACGTACAGGCAATCAACGTTCAAGCCGGAAAACGCCTCAATCCTATCGAGGAATCGATAGACCACGCCCCCAACCCGACCGTCCTCCGAGTTGCCGCCTACGCTCAAAGGGCTATAGTCGCAAGGAAGCGCCACTGTTATCGATTTCTTTTTCTCTACGTACAGGCGCTCTTGATGGTTAACGCGATACATGTTGATGTCTGCGTCGGGAAAGTTTCTAGCGTACGCCTCTTCCGCGAAGTTAGGATTCGCCTCCATAATATGCTCCAGGGCCCAGTTCAGACCATCTAGCACGTCTTGGTTTTCGGGGGTCGTCACCAAATAATGAGGCTGCCCATCAAAAATCGCAGCAGGGCGATAAGCACCCGTATTGTCAACGGCGTTTCCCAACAGCAAGTCGACCTCCCCGCTATCAAGCAGGTACTCCAGGGACCCGTCGACGAACTCATCAATCGTGTACTTCTTAATCGTACAGTCGATATTCTCCGTAGCCAGAAAGCCTTCTAACCGCCGTACGTTTTCTGTAGCTCGAGCCGACACGGCAATCGTTTTGCCGTTCAAATCGGCATAATCGTATCCGCGAATACTTCCGTCATCCCATCGCGAGAACAGCACCGATTTCGAAGGGCCGCAGCTGTATTCGGGATAGGCTATCCGCGACGCAGCCGCAGCAACGTAGTACGTGCCGCCTAAAAGATCGTACTCGCCCGACGTAAAGTTGCTTAATGCGAAATCGTCCGAAACGGTCACGTACTCGTATTCCCAGCCGGTGTACTTCGCGATTTCATTCAGATAGTCAACAACCAGCCCGCGATGAGAGCCGTCCTCGTCCGTCATGGAGAATCCTTCAACTTGAGGAAACAGCACGCGCAAAGGAGCACGATCGGGCGATTCATCTGCAAACGCAAGCCCTGCGCCCATCGCCGTCAATGCGCACGCAAAGGCGCATGCAAGAATGATCGACCCGAGTTTTTTCATCTCCGTTGCCTTCCGCGATCAGGCTGCGAGCCTAGCCGAGAGACGCCCTCCCACGCTTTCATGGTATACACGCAGACCATTCTCCCGCAAAGCCGGCCCCGCGGCAACAACGCGCAATTGGAGGTAGCAGAGTTCAATCGAGCGCACTACAGCGCAAGTTCGTACAGAACGAACCCTACCGTACCCAAGTCGTCATAGAAAAGGTCATGGATTCCCACTTTCTGAAACCCGCATGATTCGTACAGCCGATGAGATCGTTCGTTATCCGCAAACGTATCCAAGCGCAGGGCCTTCTTCCCGTGCGCCCGCGCGGCGGCTATACCGCCGTTCAGCAAAGTGCGGGCGCATCCTCGCCCATGGTACGCGGGCAGGGTAGCCAGCACATGGATTACCGAGACCTCGCTCAGGTCGGCGGATACGCGCCACGGAACGTTCTCATAACCTGAAGCCCCACTCCCGTTCAGCACCATGGCGGAAGCGATCGCGCCGTCTTCAGGAGCCTCGACAAGGTACGCCTCGCCCGCATCGACCGATGCGCGCAAGAACGTGGGCGACGGATGCTCTCCGTGCTTCCAACGCACGTCGAAATCCGTGCCGCGCATCTCGTCGATCATTCTGGTGTAGAACGCCATGACGCGATCGAACTCGTCCGACAGAGCCGTCCTCGCTTGCAGCATGCGCACATTCCTCCTTCTCACGTTCGCGGCCTTCCCGGCGCGGTGCGCGCGGCCTCGCGCCCACCCGTCCGGAGCCCCCAAGCGCAGAAAGGGCCCCGGAGCCTCTCCCGGCTCCGGGGCCCTCCCCGCGGCCCGCGCGGAATACGCCGAGCGCCCTGCGCGAGCGCGACGTCCTATCCTCCCACAGCCTTGCGCTGCAGTACTTTCGGCGATGGCGGTCTTAACTTCCGGGTTCGGAATGGGACCGGGTGATCCCCGCCTCCAAGGTCGCGCTCGCGCAGGGCGCTTGGGCTCCGCGCGGCTTCTATGCCGCAGGGCGCGCTCTCCGCGCCACCCTGGCGGTTGCACAGCGTTCGGTCGTGACGGACCGCGAATCGGATCCAAGTTGTGGAGACGAAGAGCTCGGGCTATTAGTACCGCTCGGCTGAGGCGATCGCTCGCCTTGCACCTGCGGCCTATCGACCAGGTGTTCTGCCTGGGCCCTTACCGAAAAGAGGACTCATCTTGGAGACGGCTTCCCACTTAGATGCTTTCAGCGGTTATCCGTGCCGGACGTAGCTAGGCAGCCGTGCCGTTGGTCGACAACTGCTGCACCAGAGGTCCGTCCACCCCGGTCC
>NZ_DBFOSR010000120.1:0-9328 GCF_048427265.1 Paraeggerthella sp. | reverse complement strand
AAGATCGTTTTGGCCGACGAGCCCACGGGCGCCTTGGATTCGCGCAGCGCCCAGGCCATGCTCGACACGCTGACCATGATGAACCGCGACCTGGGCGCCACCATCATGATGGTCACGCACGACTCGTTCGCGGCCTCGTTCGCCGATCGCATCCTGTTCGTCAAGGACGGCGCGGTATTCAACGAGATCCGACGCGGCGACACGTCGCGGTCGGCCTTCTTCGCGCGCATCATGGAAGTGGTCACGTTCCTGGGCGGTGACGTGCGCGATGCTGGCTAAACTCGCTGTTCGCAACGTTCGCCGCTCGGTGCGCGACTACGCCATCTACTTCGTGACGCTCGTGTTCGGGGTGGCGGTGTTCTACGCGTTCAACTCCGTGCAGAGCCAGTCGATCCTGTTCGATTTGGAGGGCGCGTCAACTGAGAGCATCTTCAACCTGACGGGCCAGTTCTTGAGCATGTTCTCGGTTCTGATCGCGTTCGTTCTGGGCTTTCTGGTGATCTATTCGAACCGGTTTCTCATCAAGCGCCGCAAGCAGGAGTTCGGCACCTACCTTCTTCTGGGCATGCGGCCCGGGCAGGTGTCGGCCATCGTGCTCATGGAGACGGTGGCGGTGGGCGCGGTGTCGCTCGTCGTGGGCCTCGTGCTGGGCGTGGCGCTGTCGCAGGGGCTGTCGTTTTTCACGGCGGGACTCTTCAGTATTTCCATGCAGCAGTACCGGTTCGTGTTCTCTCCGGAGGCGTTCGTGCAGACGCTTGCGTGCTTCACGCTCATATTCGTGGTGGTTGCGGCGTTCAACACGCTGTCCATCAGCCGTTACAAGCTGATCGACCTGTTGTCGGCGAAAAGCCGCAACGAGGGCTTCCGCGTGCGCAGCCCGTGGGTGAGCCTGGTCGGGTTCGCCGCGTCCGTGGCGCTGCTGGCTGCGGCGTACAAGACGCTCATCGACTTTGGGATGATGGATCTCGGCCGCGAGTTTTTCTTGGCGACCGCGCTCATGCTGGCGGGAACGCTCCTGTTCTTCTGGTCGTCGGCCGGGTTCGCGCTCATCGTGGTCGAGCGCACGCGCGGCGTGTACTTCAAGGGGCTGGCCATGTTCACCATGCGCCAGATCGCCAGCAAGGTTAACACGGCGTTCCTGTCGCTTTCGGTGATATGCGTCATGCTGTTCTTCTCGTTGACCGTGTTCTCCACGGGAACGGGCTTGGTGAGCGTGTTCACGGGGGATCTCGAACGAAGCACGCAGTTCGACGCCACGCTCACGGCCAACGTGTACTTGGGCCATAGCGATTTGGCGCAGGATCGCCTTGAAAGGATGCGCGAGGAGGATCCCGCGGAGGCCGAGGCCTACCTTCAGCGGGAAAAGGAGCGCGCTCAACAGCTGCGCGAAGAGGGCGAATCCTGGAACTGGGACATCGCTGCGCGCATTTCCGCTGATGCTCCTTCGTGGAGCGACTTCGTGAAGGAATCGGTTCAGGCCGACCTGTACCAGCCGATCGAGGGAACCACCACGTACGGCGAGTTCATGGACCGCTACCAGGTGGGCACGGGCAATTCCCTGTACGACAGCGGCATGCGTTCTCAATCGCTGGTGGTCGTGGGCGAGTCGCAGTTCAACGCCGTGCGCACGCTGACCGGCCAAGACCCGGTGAGCGTGGGAGAGGACGGCTACGCGGTAAGCAATGCCGTGACCGCGATCAAGGAGCTGGCGCGCGCGATGGCGGAAGAGGGACGCCAGGTGAACGTGGCGGACCGTACGCTCACGGCGACGGGCGCGTACGTGGAGCAGGTGCTGGTCACGTCTTCGTTCGTCAACGATGCGGGCATCGTGGTCGTGCCCGACTCCGTGATCGCCGAGGTGCGCGCGTCCGAAGTGATGCCTTACGTGAGCTATCTGGACGTGAACTACTCCGTGGATGCGGCGCAGGGCGACAAGATGCTCAAGGAAGCTTTGGCTCAGGCGCTTCCGCCTGACGAGCAGCAGGCGAGCGCCGGTTGGTCGTACGGGTCGCAGCCTTGGCCCGTGACCATGACCATGACCAAGGCCGAAGTGATCGAGCAGGCGGGCGGCATGAACGTGCTCATCACGTACCTGGCGCTCTACATCGGGTTCACCTTCCTGATCACCACGGCGGCCATGCTGGCCATCCAGCAGCTGTCGGAGACGAGCGATTCCCTGCCGCGGTACAAGGTGCTCGCGCAAATCGGCTGCGATCGCCGCATGATCTTGGGGTCGCTGCGCACGCAGGTGCTCGTGTACTTCTTGGCACCGTTGGGGCTTGCCGTATGCCATGCGGTGTGCGCCGTCAGCGTGATCGGTTCGAGCGTGTTCGACCTGCTGGGCGTGTCCGTGAGCGGCCCCATCCTGATGACGGGCGCGCTGACCGTGCTCGTGTACGGAAGCTATCTGGCGGTGACGTACTTCACGTGCCGGGGCATCATCAGAAGCTCGCTCGGATCGAAGCTTTTGGGATAGGCTGTCTGCGCGATCGAACGTGCGGGCATCCGTTCGGGCGTCCCGCAATGAGTCGGCGGCCCCCTTGTCTCGGCGAGACGAGGGGGCCGCTTATTTTCCGAGCAGGTGCCGAATGGCGGCTACGGGATGCTTTTTCAGCATGCGGGGGCCGGCGTAGCGCATCACGGCGCGAATCTGCTCGCGCATCTCGGGCTTGTAGCACTGGTTTCCGCATTCCTCGCACGAGGTTTTCACGTCCATCTTGCGGCAGCGCTCGGTGCGCAGCACGGCGTACTCGTCGAGGTGGGCGCATGCGGGGCATACGGCCTCGCCGCAGTGAGCTTGCTCGGTGCGTTCGGCGCTTTTGTGGTTTTCCGCGCAGTAGAGGGCGACCATCTGCGAAATGGTTCGCTTTTCGCGCTCGCGCCGTTTGGCTGTTTTCGGGGCGTCTTCCATAGGCGGCACTGTACCACAGCTTGCGCGTCGCGATTCCCCATCGAACGAAATGTGCGTAAACCTTGAACAAGAACACACGAACAAATGTTTTTGCGCTATCTCTGGGCCGTGTGCGCTACAATGAACGATTGCATGGAAATGATAGTTTTCAGGTATCCATATTTGCTCTCTTGAACCGGGAGCGGGGATGCCGATTGAACGATAGAGGAAGAAAGAGCGGAAGCGCACATGGGACAGAACGCCATCGTTATCAAAGGTGCCCGCGAGCACAACCTGAAAAACGTCGACCTCGCCATTCCCCGTGACGAGCTGGTCGTCATCACGGGCCTGTCGGGCAGCGGCAAGTCGAGCCTCGCGTTCGATACGATGTACGCCGAGGGCCAGCGCCGCTACGTCGAGAGCCTTTCGAGCTACGCGCGCATGTTTCTCGGCCAGATGTCCAAACCCGATTTGGACAGCATCGACGGCCTGTCGCCGGCGGTGTCCATCGACCAGAAGACCACGAGCAAGAACCCGCGTTCCACGGTGGGCACCACCACCGAGATCTACGACTACCTGCGCCTGCTGTTCGCGCGGGTGGGCGTACCGCACTGCCCCGAGTGCGGGCGCGTCATCAAGAAGCAGACCACCGACCAGGTGACCGACGAGATCCTGGCGCTCGCGCCCGATGCGAAGGCCATTGTCATGGCACCGGTGGTGGCCGGTCGCAAAGGCGAGTTCACGAAGCTGTTCGCCGATTTGCAGAAGGAGGGCTTCAGCCGCGTTCGCATCGACGGCGAGATCGTGAAGCTTGACGGCGAGCCGCGCACGCTCAACAAGAAGATCAAACACTTCATCGACGTGGTGGTGGACCGCGTGCAGTTGAAGGAGAGCGCGACGAGCCGCATCGCCGAAGCGGTGGAGCTGGCGACGAAGCTGGCGGAGGGGCGCGTGCTCGTGCAGGTGCTGGGCGAGGACGGAAAGCCGCTCGGCGAGGGCGGCGGCAAGTCGAGCGGCGCCACGGGCGGCTTGGGCGAGGGGGAGCATATCTTCTCCTTGGCGCTCGCGTGTCCCGAGCATGGCCATTCCATGGACGAGCTGCAGCCGCGCGATTTCAGCTTCAACGCCCCTTACGGCGCCTGCCCGGATTGCCTGGGCATCGGAAGCCGCGAGGAAGTGGACGCGTCGCTCGTGGTTCCCGATCCGTCGCTCACCTTGGCCGAGGGCGTGATCGCCCCGTTCAAGACCGGCAACTACTATCCCCAGGTGCTGCGCGCGGTGGCCGAGCACATGGGCACGGACGAGAACACTCCGTGGGAGGACATGCCCAAGAAGGCTCAGGACGCCATCTTGCACGGGCTGGACGGTCAGAAGGTGCGCGTCGACTACGTGACGGTGGACGGGCGCGAAACCTACTGGTACATCGAGTGGGAGGGCGCGCTGGCCGCCGTGCAACGCCGCTACCAGGAGGCCCAAAGCGATTCCCAGCGCGAGAAGCTGGCCACCTACTTCGCCGTGGTGCCGTGCCAGACGTGCGGCGGCAAGCGCCTGAAGCCGGAGATCCTGGCCGTGACCGTGGGCGGAAAGTCGATCCACGACGTAACGGAAATGAGCGCGGCGGATTCCCTGCGGTACTTCGAGGGGCTTTCCTTCGACGGCCAGGACGGCCATATCGCCGGACCCATCGTGAAGGAGATCAAGGCTCGCTTGAAGTTCTTGGTCGACGTGGGCTTGGACTACCTGACGCTCGAGCGCGCCACGGCCACGCTGTCGGGCGGCGAGGCGCAGCGCATCCGCTTGGCCACGCAGATCGGGGCGGGCCTTATGGGCGTGCTCTACATTCTGGACGAGCCGTCCATCGGCTTGCACCAACGGGACAACGAGCGCCTTATCGCCACGCTCGAGCACCTTCGCGACCTGGGCAACACCGTCATCGTGGTCGAGCATGACGAAGACACCATCCGAAGCGCCGACTTCGTGGTGGACATGGGCCCGGGCGCGGGCGAGCACGGTGGGGAAGTGGTGGCCGCCGGCACCCCGGAGGAGGTCATGCGCACGGAAGGGTCGCTTACCGCCGACTACCTGTCGGGCCGTCGCGCCATCGAGGTGCCCGAGACGCGCCGCAAGCCGCGCAGGGGGTCGCTCAAGCTGACGGGCGCGACCGAGAACAACCTGAAGAACGTCACCCTCGAAATTCCCTTCGGCACGCTGACCGTGGTGACGGGCGTGTCGGGTTCGGGTAAAAGCTCGCTGGTCACCGACACGCTGGCCCCGGCGCTGGCGAACCGCGTGAACCGAGCGCATCGCCGCACGGGAGCGTACCGCAAAATCACGGGCCTGGACAAGATCGACAAGGTCATCAACATCGACCAGAGCCCCATCGGGCGGACCCCGCGCTCGAACGCGGCCACGTACATCGGCTTGTGGGACGATATTCGCGCGCTGTTCTCCTCGACGCAGGAGTCGAAGGCGCGCGGCTACGGGCCCGGACGGTTCAGCTTCAACGTAAACGGCGGCCGCTGCGAGGCGTGCAAGGGAGACGGCCAGATCAAGATCGAGATGCACTTTCTGCCGGACATCTACGTGCCGTGCGAAGTGTGCGGAGGCGCGCGCTACAATCGCGAGACCTTGCAGGTCACGTACCGTGGCAAGAACATCGCCGACGTGCTTGACATGACGGTGGAGGACGCCTTGGCGTTCTTCGAGAACATCCCCGGCATCAAGCGTAAGCTGCAAACGTTGTTCGACGTGGGGCTGGGCTACATCCGCCTGGGACAGCCCGCCACCACGCTGTCGGGCGGCGAGGCTCAACGCGTCAAGCTGGCCAGCGAGCTGCAGCGCCGCCAGACCGGCAAGACGTTCTACATCCTGGACGAGCCCACCACGGGCCTGCACTTCGAGGACGTGCGCCAGCTGCTCATCGTGCTGCAGCGCTTGGTGGACGCGGGCAACACCGTACTGGTCATCGAGCACAACTTGGACGTCATCAAGTGCGCGGACCGCATCGTGGACCTGGGTCCCGAAGGCGGCGACCGCGGCGGCACGATCGTGGCGCAGGGCACGCCGGAGGAAGTGGCCCAGGTCGAGGGCAGCCATACCGGTTCGTTCGTGAAGCGCATGCTGGGCTAGCGGGCGGATTTCGCGCCATTTATGCGGCGCAATGCATATATTGCGAGAATTTACCGATTCTTGTCTTTACCAAGGCCGTCGCGCGTGAGACTATACGCGGCGGCCTTGGCGCTTGACGGCGCCGGGGAAGCATTCGGAATCGATCAAGAGTCGGAGGAGACGTGGCGGAAGCGGTAGCGGCGACGGGTGGAAGGCGCCATGTGGCGCGCGGTGTGGCGTGCGCGTTGGCGGGCGGCATCTGCTGGGGCTTTTCGGGTACCTGCGCGCAGTTGCTCATGGAGTACGGCGCGCCGGCAACATGGATCACCTGCGTGCGCATGCTGATAGCCGCCGCATTCTTCCTGACCATAACCGCTATGCGCAACTGGCGCGATCTTGTTGCGGTGTTTCGCGACTGGCGCTCGCTTGTCGAGATAGCCGCCTTCGCGGTGTTCGGCGTCGTGCTCACGCAGATCAGCTACCTGTACGCCATCGAGTACACGAGCGCGGGGGTGGGCACCACGCTCGAGCAGGTGGGACTCGTCTTCATCATGCTGTACGTGTGCCTGCGCAAGCGCCGCTTCCCGAAGCTGCGCGAAGCGGGCGGCCTGCTGCTTGCCCTTGGCGGCATGCTGGTCATCGCGACCCAGGGCGACTTCGGCGGCCTGGCCATTCCGGTGGAGGGCCTGGCCTGGGGCCTTCTGTCTGCCGTCGCGCTGTCCTTCTACACGCTCATGCCCGTGCGCGTCCTGAAGAAATGGGGCGCCATGCTGGTGACGGGCCTGGCCATGCTGTTCGGCGGCTCGGCGGCCTCTGCGGTGTTCCAGCCCTGGACGGTGCCGGTCCAGCTTTCGGGCGGCGCGCTGGCGGCGCTTGTGGCCATCGTGCTGGTGGGCACGCTGGGCGCGTACATGCTGTACCTGCAGGGCGTGGCGGATGCCGGCCCGGTGAAGGCGAGCCTGCTCTGCTGCGTGGAACCGGTGTCGGCTACGTTGCTGGCGCTCTTTTGGCTGCATACCCCCGTTTCGGCGTGGGACATGCTGGGCTGCGCCATGATCGTGGTCATGATCTTCCTGGTGACCGAGCGCGAGCCGAAAGCGGCGCCCGGCGATGCGGCAGGCGCGCCGGCTGCGGATTTCGACGATCCGCCGCTGTTCGCCGGCCGGGCATCGGTTCTGGGCTACTACTCCTCGCGCCCTGCCGCGCGCGAGGACTTCGATCGCGTTGCAGCGCTGTTGGACGTGGGGCATGAGACGTTCGCCGAACTGGGGATCGACGAGGGGCGCAGCAAGAAGTACCCCTCGGCGCGCCGTCTCATGCACAGCATAAAGAACGGCACCACGCACGTGATCGAGGACGGCAACGGCCGCGTCATCGCGGTGTTCGCGGTGTCGTTCTCGCCCGACAAGAACTACGACAACGAGCTTGACGGCGCGTGGCTCACCGACACGAAGGCCAGCCCGCAGCCCTACGCCGAGCTGCACTGGGTCTCGGTCGACCGGCATGCGCGGAGGCGCGGCGTGGGCATGTTCATTTTGGACAAGGCGGATCAGATCGCGCGCGCGGGAGGCCGTTCGAGCGTGCGCGCCGACGTGTACCCGCAGAACCTTCCCATGCAGAAGCTCTTGGAGAAGCACGGCTACGAGCGATGCGGCGCCATGGTGATACGCGACGTGTTCGGGCGGGAGAAGCATCGCGTGGCCTACGAGAGGGTTCTACGCTCGCAGTTCTAAAACGGCCGTTTGACGGGGAGTTTTCGCTCAACTGCAAAAAAGTTTTCAAAGTATGCGGAAAGTCCTTTACCGGAGCTGTTCCCGCGTGCGAGAATGTGCTGACGAACATGCAGGCGCCACCCCGATCGAACGCGACTAAACGATGGACAGTCAGCCGGAGAGCACGCATCCCGACCTTATGCCCCGAAGCGCTTCGCTCGGCGCGGCGAAATGCGCGAGGGGAGGTCGGAATGGGCCAGACAGCTGATGCGACGAGCGCGAACGACGGGGGTTCTTCGAGCGAACGATCGCGCGGGCGTATTTTTCGAGGTGTCGTATGTGCTGCGCTGGGCGGCATCTGCTGGGGCTTCTCCGGCACGTGCGCTCAGTTCCTCACGGGAGACGCCGCCGTTCCCGTTTCGTGGATCACGTGCGTGCGCCTGTTGTCCGCCGCGTTCATCTTTTTGGTGGTGTGCATGGTTCGCGAGCCGCGCAATCTGTTCGCGGCTTTGCGCGATGCGCGCTCGATCGGGCGCATCGCTGCGTTCGCGCTGCTCGGCGTGCTGCTTACCCAGGTAAGCTATCTGACGGCCATATCCTACACGAACGCCGGCACCGGTACGGTTCTGGAGCGGCTCGGCCTTATCCTCATCATGCTCTACGTGTGTCTGCGCACGCGGCGGCTGCCCAGGATAAGCGAGGCCGTCGGTCTGGTGCTGGCCATCGCGGGCACGGTGGTCATCGCCACGAAGGGCGACCTCGGGTCGTTGGCCATCCCTGCGGAAGGCCTGTTCTGGGGCTTTATCTCTGCGTTCGCGCTGGCGTTCTACACGCTTCTTCCCGGCAAGGTGCTCGAGAAATGGGGAAGCTTCATCGTAACGGGTTTGGCCATGCTCATCGGCGGAGTGGTGGCAACGGTGTTCGTGCAGCCTTGGACCATTCCCGTGACCGTGAGCCCGATGATGATCGGCGTCATGACCGCCATGGTGATCGTGGGCACGTTCGCCGCGTACCTGTTCTACCTGCAGGGCATCACGGACGCGGGTCCCGTGCGCGCCGGGTTGGTGGGGTGCGTGGAGCCGGTGTCGGCTACGGTCATCTCCGCGGTATGGCTGGGCACGCCGGTGGGCATGTTCGATATCGTGGGCTGCATTATGATCATCGCCATGGTGTTTCTGGTCACCGATCGCGGCAGCGGCAACGGCAAGGGGGCGGCTGCCTACGACGGCGCCTCCGAAGATCTTCCGCTGTTCCAAGGCCGTGCGTCCGAGCTGGGATACTACGCCGCGCGCCGGGCGACGCGCGACGACTTCAGGCGCGTGCAGCTGCTGCAGGAGGAGACCCATCGCGTCATCGCGCGCCTTGGAGTTGACGAAGGGCTGAAAAAGTACCCGTCGTCGCGGCGCATCATGCGCTCGATCGACGCCGGCAAGACGTACGTGGTGGTGACGGCGGGCGAGGCGAGCGACGGCGATTTGGAGAAGCCCGCCGAGCGCGTGCTGGGCATGTTCGCGGTAAACCCGGCGGGAGATCCCGCGTACGGGCGCGCGACGGGCGCGCGATGGCTCACCGATTCGCCCGAGCCGCCTGATGGCGAGCCTGATTACGCCGCGTTGCA
>NZ_DBFOSR010000119.1:0-58174 GCF_048427265.1 Paraeggerthella sp. | reverse complement strand
CCTTGTGTTCAGGTTGTGTGCGAGGGGGACCTCGAATGGCCATCAGGAAATACTTCTTGAAACTCCTTTCGATTCTGCGTATAATTCTCGGTTGCGTCTGGTCTTTGATGGATACACCCGGGCGCGTGGCATACCGGAGTCACGGGGGCCCAGCCTCCCCAAGGTTCCCGGAGGCAATCGGAGCCACGAAGAGACAAAGGGTTTTCGGTGTACGGAGAGGCGTGCGAGCGATAACCCGCAGAAAGGAAAGAAATGGGAGTCAAACAGTACAAGCCGACCAGCCCCGGCCGACGCTTCCAGACGGTCTCGGATTTTGCCGAGATCACGACGGACAAGCCGGAGAAGTCCCTGCTTGCGCCTCTGTCTAACAAGGCAGGTCGCAACAACTACGGCCGCATCACCACCCGTCACCAGGGTGGCGGCAACAAGCGCCGTTACCGCATCATCGACTTCAAGCGCAACAAGGACGGCGTGCCCGCGAAGGTCGCTACCATCGAGTACGACCCGAACCGCTCGGCCCGCATCGCTTTGCTGCACTACGTCGACGGCGAGAAGCGTTACATCCTGCACCCGAAGGGGCTGCGCGTGGGCGATATGGTCATGAGCGGCGTTGAGGCTGACATCAAGCCGGGCAACGCTTTGCCGCTGGCCAGCATCCCCGTCGGTACGCTCATCCACGCGGTTGAGCTGCAGCCGGGCAAGGGCGCGGCTATCGCTCGTTCCGCCGGTACCAGCATCCAGCTCATGGGCAAGGAGGGCAACTACGCCATCCTGCGCATGCCTTCCTCCGAAATGCGCCGCGTGCTCATCACCTGCCGCGCAACGGTGGGCGAAGTGGGTAACGCCGAGCACTCGAACATCAAGATCGGCAAGGCCGGCCGCAACCGTTGGAAGGGCATCCGTCCCTCCGTCCGCGGTACCGTCATGAACCCGGTCGACCACCCGCACGGCGGCGGCGAGGGCAAGAACAAGTCCGCTGGTCGTCACCCGGTCACTCCGTGGGGCGTTCCCACGAAGGGCCATCGCACCCGCAATCCCAAGAAGGCTTCGAGCCGCTTGATCATCCGCCGTCGCAAGAAGTAGCGCAAAGCGTTAAGGAGTAATAGTGAGTAGAAGTTTGAAGAAGGGTCCTTTCGTTGAACCGCGCCTTCTCGGTCGTATCGAGGCAATGAACGCGGCGGGCGAGAAGAACGTCATCAAGACCTGGTCGCGCTCGAGCACCATCTTCCCGGACATGGTGGGTCACACCATCGCCGTCCATGATGGCCGCAAGCATGTGCCGGTATACGTTACGGAATCCATGGTCGGCCACAAGCTGGGCGAATTCGCCCCGACCCGCACGTTCAAGGGTCACTCCGCCGACAAGGGCAAGAAGAAATAGAAGGGGTGAACAATGGAAGCTAAAGCTACTGCACGCTACGTCCGCGTTTCGCCCCGTAAGGCGCGCATCGTTATCGATCTGATCCGCGGCAAGTCTGTGCCTGCTGCTCGCGAGATCCTGCTGTTCTCGGACCGCGCTATCGCCGAGGTCGTCGCCAAGGTGCTCGACTCCGCTGTGGCCAACGCCGAGAACCAGCATCACGTGCGTCCCGAGACGCTCGTCGTGAAGACGGCCTTCGCCGACGAAGGCCCCACGTACAAGCGCATTCGTCCGCGCGCTAAGGGTTCCGCGTCGCGCATTCGCAAGCGCACGAGCCACATCACCATCATCGTTGCACCGCGAGAGGAGGCATAAGCCGCATGGGTCAGAAAGTAAGCCCCACCGGGTTCCGCCTTGGCATCACCGAGGAATGGCGTAGCCGCTGGTACGCCGACAAGGATTACGCCAAGAACCTGGAAAACGACTTGGCCATCAGGAAGTTCCTGGACAAGCACCTCGCTCGTGCCGCCGTCTCCAAGGTTGAGATCGAGCGCGCCGGCGACAAGATCAAGATCATCATCACGACCGCTCGTCCGGGCGTTGTGATCGGCAAGAAGGGCGCCGAGATCGATTCTCTGCGCAAGAAGCTGGAGAAGGTTGCCAACGGCCCCGTCAGCATCGAGGTCATCGAGGTCAAGCGCCCCGAGCTCGACGCCGAGCTGATCGCTCAGTCCGTGGCCGAGCAGCTGGTGGGCCGCGTTGCCTTCCGTCGCGCTATGCGCAAGGCTGTTCAGTCCGCCCGCAAGAGCGGCGCCAAGGGCATCCGTATCCAGTGCTCCGGCCGTCTGGGCGGCGCTGAGATGAGCCGTCGCGAGTGGTATCGCGAGGGTCGCGTGCCGCTGCACACGCTGCGTGCCAAGATCGACTACGGTTTCGCCACCGCTGCTACCACGATGGGCTCCATCGGCGTGCAGGTGTGGGTGTACCACGGCGAAGTGATGCCTGGCCAGAAGGCGCCGCAGCCGGCGCTCGAGGGCAGCTCCCGTCCGAGCCGTCCCCGTCGCAACGATCGTAACGATAGGAGGGCGAAGTAAATGCTCGTACCTAAGCGCGTTAAGCACCGCAAGGTGCAGCGTGGCTCCATGAAGGGCCAGGCCAAGGGCGGTACCCGCCTGAATCACGGCGAATACGGCATCCAGGCGCTTGAGGCTCATTGGATCACCAACCGCCAGATCGAGGCCGCTCGTATCGCCATGACCCGTCACATGAAGCGTGGCGGTAAGGTTTGGATCACCATCTTCCCGGACAAGCCGATCACGAAGAAGCCGGCTGAAACCCGCATGGGTTCCGGCAAGGGCAACCCCGAGGCGTGGGTCGCGGTCGTTAAGCCCGGCCGCATCATGTTCGAAATCGCCGGCGTCGACGAGGAAACCGCCAAAGAGGCGCTTCGTCTGGCCATCAACAAGTTGCCCATCAAGTGCAAGATTGTTTCCAAGGAAACGGAAGGGCAGGAATAAATGAAAGCAGCAGAGATCCGTGAGCTGTCTGCCGACGATTTGCAGGCGAAACTCAAGGAAGCGCGCGCGGAGCTTTTCAACCTGCGCTTCCAGATGGCTACGAGCCAGCTTGACAACACCGCCCGCGTGAAGCAGGTCAAAAAGGACATCGCACGCATTCAGACCGAAATGCGCGCCCGCGAGCTGAACGCTTAGGCTTGTCGGTAAGGAAGGTTGGATATACATGAGCGAAGATCGCAACTCCCGTAAGGTCCGTCAGGGCGTCGTCGTAAGCGCCGTGAACGACAAGACCTGCGTGGTGCTAGTCAAGGAGCGCAAGCCGCATCCGGTGTACGGCAAGATGATGACGACGACGAAGAAGTTCCACGCCCACGACGAGAACAACGAGGCTGGCGTCGGCGATACCGTCCAGATCATGGAGACCCGTCCGCTGTCTAAGATGAAGCGCTGGCGTCTGGTGAAGATCGTCGAGAAGGCCAAGTAGTCAGGGGCGAATATTCGCTTCAGACTACCGAGATGAAAGTTAGGTTAAAGCAATGATTCAGATGCAAACCATGCTCGCAGTGGCCGACAACTCCGGCGCTCGCAAGGTGCAGTGCATCAAGGTCCTGGGCGGCTCTAAGCGCCGTTACGCAGGACTGGGCGATGTCATCATCTGCAGCGTCAAAGAAGCGGCGCCGAACACCAACGTCAAAAAGGGCGATGTGGTGCGCTGCGTGGTCGTGCGCGTGAAGAAGGAAGTGCGCCGCAACGACGGTAGCTATATCAAGTTCGACCAGAACGCCGCCGTGCTCATCGATACGAACGGTGCCCCCCGCGGCACGCGTATCTTCGGGCCCGTTGCTCGCGAGCTGCGCGACAAGAAGTACATGAAGATCGTGTCCCTGGCACCTGAGACGCTCTAAGGAGGTGTGCGCCAATGAATAGCATGAACATCAAAAAGGGCGATAAGGTGAAGGTCCTGTCCGGCAAGGACAAGGGCAAGGAATCCACGGTTCTTCACGCTCTTCCGCAGAAGCAGCGCGTGGTCGTCGAGAAGGTCGGCGTCGTCAAGAAGGCGCTGCGTCCGACGCAGCAGAACCCCCAGGGCGGTATCGCGTCCGTCGAGGCTCCCATCCACGTGTCGAACGTGATGCTGGTGTGCCCGGCCTGCAAGCAGCCCACCCGCGTGTCCAAGCGTGTCACCGACGAGGGCAAGAAAGTCCGCGTCTGCAAGAAGTGCGGCAAGGATATCGACTAGAATAAGCAACGGAGGAGCCGCGGCGGCAACGCCGGGCCCCTCCGAGGTTATGGCCCCGGCCGAATTCGGCTAGGGACGCAGGGTCGGAAATCCTGCGTTTAATTCATCGAAAGGATTGAAAGCATGACTGCTCCTCGTTTGAAGGAAAAGTACAACACCGAGATCGTTGCCAAGCTCGAGAAAGAGCTGGGCGTCGACAACATCAACAAGGTTCCGCGTCTTGAGAAGATCGTCGTGAACATGGGCGTGGGCGCCGCTGCCGGCGACCACAAGCTGCTCGACTCCGCCATGAACGACATGCGCATCATCACGGGCCAGCAGCCCTGCGTGACGCGTGCCAAGAAGTCCATCGCAGGCTTCCATGTGCGCGAGGGCCAGCCTATCGGTTGCAAGGTCACGCTGCGCGGCGACCGCATGTGGGAGTTCCTGGATCGTCTGCTGGCGACCGCTCTTCCCCGTGTGCGCGACTTCCGCGGCATTTCCCCGACCAGCTTCGACGGTCGCGGCAACTACACGATGGGCATCACCGAGCAGCTGATCTTCCCCGAGATCGACTACGACAAGGTCGACCGTACGCGCGGCATGGACATCACGTTCGTGACCACGGCGGAAGAAAACGATGCTGCCTTCGCGCTGCTCGATGCGCTGGGCTTCCCGTTCAAGGATAAGGAATAACACTCTCGTTGTCCGTCCTAAGGCCGCTGGTTCGGCGGTCTGCGTTGAAACGTGCTCTCGAGCCTTCCGATTAAGCCAGGAAGGCTGGATATAAGAAAGAAGGATTTGCATGGCTAAGAAATCGATGGTCGCCAAGGCCAAGCGCGAGCCGAAGTTCTCGACGCGCCAGCACAATCGCTGCACGCGCTGCGGACGTCCCCGCGCCTACTACCGCAAGTTCGGCCTGTGCCGTGTCTGCTTGCGCGAGCTGGCCAACAAAGGCGAACTGCCCGGCGTGACCAAAGCTTCGTGGTAAGCCACAGGTAAAGGTACGCATGGGTGTGCCACGGTTCAGGCGGAGGCGTTATGGGCGCCGACGAACCGAACCGCTCGGCTCATCACGAACCAAAGGAGAAATCAACTATGACCATGACCGACCCTATCGCAGACATGCTTACGCGCGTGCGTAACGCAAACTCTGCCGGCAAGACGACGGTTTCCATGCCGTCGAGCAAGAAGCTTGTCGAGATCGCCCGCATCATGCAGGAAGAGGGCTATGTCCAGGGCTATGACGTGATCGACGGCGAGCCGCGCGCTACGCTCGAGATCACGCTCAAGTACGGTGACAAGAAGGCCAAGACCATCCGCGGCATCAAGCGCATTTCCAAGCCGGGTCTGCGCATCTACGCCGGCAAGGATGAGCTGCCCCGCGTCCTCGGCGGCCTCGGCACTGCCATCATCTCGACGAGCAACGGCGTGATGACCGACCGCGATGCCCGCAAAAAGGGCATCGGCGGCGAAGTCGTCGCGTACATCTGGTAGGAAAGGGAGGTTTGATATGTCTCGTATCGGCAAACAGCCCGTTACCGTTCCTGCCGGCGTCGAAGTGATCATCGACGGCAACGCCGTGACGGTGAAGGGCCCGAAGGGCGAGCTCGCACGCGAGTTCAGCCCCATGATGACCATCGTTCAGGAAGGCGAGGAGATCATCGTTTCTCGCCCCAACGACAGCCGCGAAGCGAAGAGCCTGCACGGTCTTACGCGTACGCTCGTCTCCAACATGGTGGAGGGCGTTTCGAACGGGTATTCCAAGAAGCTGCAGCTCGTCGGCGTTGGCTACCGTGCCGCGCTCAAGGGCAAGGATCTCGAAATGCAGCTGGGATTCTCCCATCCGGTGCTGGTAGAGGCCCCCGAGAACATCACGTTCGAGGTGCCGAGCCAGACCGAGATCATCGTGTCCGGTATCAGCAAGGAGCAGGTCGGCCAGGTGGCGGCGAACATCCGCAAGTGGCGTAAGCCGGAACCCTACAAGGGCAAGGGCATTCGCTACGAGGGCGAGCACGTCCGCCGCAAGGTTGGCAAGGCTGGCAAGGACTAGGCGCGCGAGCGTAACTGATCGAAGGGATTATCATGAAGAAGCTTCAGAAAAAGCAAGCTGCGCTGGCTCGCCGCCATCGTCGCGTGCGCGGGAAGATCTCCGGCACGCCGGTTCGCCCCCGCCTCTGCGTTACGCGCAGCAACAGCAACATCTACGTGCAGTTCGTCGACGACGTCGCCGGCAAGACCCTGTGCGGCGTTTCCACGCTCGGTCCGGACTTCAAGGCCACGGGCAAGAGCGGCGCGACCGTCGAGGGCGCTGCTGCCCTGGGCGAGATCGCTGGCAAGAAGGCACAGGACGCCGGTATTACGGAGGTCGTGTTCGATCGTGGCGGCAACCTGTATCACGGGCGCATCAAGGCTTTGGCCGATGCTGCTCGCGAAGCAGGCCTGAAATTCTAGAAGGGGTAAATGTCTTATGGCTCGTAACAAACAAGACAACGCCGCGGTCCCCGAGCTCCAGGAGCGCGTCGTCTACATCAACCGCGTGTCCAAGGTCGTCAAGGGTGGCCGCCGCTTCGCGCTGACCGCGCTTGTGGTGGTTGGCGACGGCAACGGTCGCGTCGGCGTGGGCATGGGCAAGTCCCAGGAAGTGCCCATCGCCATCAAGAAGGGCGTCGAGGACGCGAAGAAGAACATGTTCACCGTGCCTCTGACCGCCGAGAAGACGCTTCCGCACGAGATCATCGGCGAGTTCGGCGCTGGTCGCGTGCTCATCAAGCCGGCTACGCCCGGTACCGGCGTTATCGCTGGCGGCGCTGCTCGTGCCGTCATGGAGCTGGCTGGCGTGACCGACGTGCTCACCAAGTCGCTGGGCACTGACAACGTCATGAACGTGGTCAAGGCCACCGCCGAGGGTCTCAAGAACATGGAGAGCCCCCAGGAGGTTGCTGAGCGTCGCGGCCTGTCCGTTGCTCAGATCTACGGCTGGAAGGAGCAGAAATAATGGCAGAAGCTAAGAAGACGCTGCGCATCACGCAGGTCAAGAGCGCCATTGGCTACAAGAAGGATCAGGGTGCCACGCTGCGCGCCCTCGGTCTTGGCAAGATCAACCGCTCGGTCGAGCAGGTGGACAATGATTGCGTCCGCGGCATGATCTTCAAGATCAAGCACCTCGTCGAGGTTGAAGAGATCTAAACTACGGTGCGTCGGCTCTTGGCCGGCGCACTTGCATCCTGCGCGAACAAATCCTCGCGCAGGATGCTCTGCATTGCGCTACAATGCTTGATTGGCGCTTCGGGAGAATACGAGGCGTCAATCAAGCTGTTATTGGAAGTTTGTTGGCGGCGAGCTGCCAACACCGGATGAACGATCCGGAAAAGCGACAGAAGGAGAAACAACATGGAACTCAAAGATCTTAAGCCGGCAGAAGGCTCCCGCAAGGCCCGCAAGCGCGTTGGCCGTGGCCCCGCATCCGGTACCGGCAAGACGTCCGGCCGCGGTATGAACGGTCAGAAGTCCCGTGCCGGCGGCGGCAAGGGCGTTGGCTTCGAGGGTGGCCAGACTCCGCTCGCGCGTCGTCTGCCGAAGCTGCCTGGCTTCAAGAACATCAACCATGTCGAGTACCTGCCCGTCAACGTCAAGCGTCTCGAGGAAGTCTTCGAGGCTGGCGACGTGGTGGACGGCGAGAGCCTGAAGGCCAAAGGCGTTATCAAGCATGCTGACGCGCTGGTGAAGGTTCTGGGCGACGGTGAGATCACGAAGGCCCTGACGATCAAGGTTGACAAGGTGTCTGCTTCCGCCAAGGCGAAGATCGAGGCGGCTGGAGGAAAGGTCGAAGAGCCTTGCTAAGCTCTATCATCGATGCATTCAAGGTACCTGAGCTGCGCAAGAAGATCTTGTTCACGCTCGGCATCCTCGCGCTGTATCGTTTCGGCGCGTATGTGCCGGTGCCTGGCATCCCCTTCAACGAGTTCGCGCATTCGTTCGCTGATTCGGGTGTGTCCATGACCATGCTCGACCTGTTCACCGGAGGCGCGTTGTCGAACTTCTCGGTGTTCTCGTTGGGCATCATGCCTTACATCACTGCATCGATCATCATGCAGTTGATGCAGGGCGTCATTCCTGCCGTAGGGCGTTGGGCGAAGGAGGGCGAGACCGGTCGTCGCAAGATCACGCAGGTCACGCGTTACCTGACGCTGGGCTTGGGCCTGATCAACGCCATCGGCTACCTGCTGCTGTTCAAGTCTCCTCAGTACGGCGTGGTGTTCTCGACCGAGATCCCCGAATTCGTGACCGACATTCTGGTTGTGTTCACGCTTGTGGCGGGTACGGCGTTCATCATGTGGATGGGCGAGCTTATCACGCAGCGCGGCGTGGGCAACGGCATGTCGCTCATCATCTTCGTGAGCATCGTGAGCCGCGTGCCTTCCGCTATCTTCTCGTCGGTGAACCTGTCGGCCGATACGGCCATGGGCATCGCGGTAACGGCGCTTATCGTGCTGGTGGTTCTGGCGTGCATTCCTGCGATTATCTTCGTGGAGCGTGCGCAGCGCCGCATCCCGGTGAACTACGCCAAGCGCGTGCAGGGTCGCAAGATGATGGGCGGACAGTCCACCTACATTCCCTTGAAGGTGAATGCGGCGGGCGTTATCCCGATCATCTTCGCAAGCTGCTTGATCTACTTCCCGGCTCAGCTGGCGGCGCTCTTCAACGTCGAATGGCTGACCATGGTGGCCGACGCCATCTCGTCTGGCTGGGTGAACTGGATCCTGACGGTGCTGCTGATCGTGTTCTTCGCGTATTTCTACACCTCGATGGTGTTCAACCCGGACGAGACGGCCGACAATCTGCGCAAGCAGGGCGGCTTCATTCCGGGCGTGCGTCCCGGTTCCGCTACGGTTACGTACATTAAGAACGTGCTGCATCGCGTGACGTTGCCGGGCGGCATCTTCATCGCGGTCATCGCAGTGGTGCCTACGATTATCTTCCACTTCACGGGCAACACGCTGGTTCAGGCGTTCGGCGGCACGTCGATCCTCATCATGATCGGCGTTGCTCTCGACACTATGAACAAGGTGGAGAGTCAGTTGAAGATGCACAACTACGACGGCTTCTTCAAGTAGTCCGTTCTTGCAAGATAAACGCCCCGGTCAGATGTTTGGCCGGGGCGTTTTTTGTTGCAGCCCCTCTCTCGTGTACGGGGTTTGTACAAGATTTCGATGCACGATGCACGATGCTTGTCGCCCGCTGCAGACAGCTCGCCGCCCGCTGCCAACTGCCGTCGAGTCGCATGCGACCGCCCTGCATGCGACCGCCCTGCATGCAACCGCCCTGCATGCAACCGTCCCGCATGCAACCGCCCCTTGTGCACGAAAAACCGCTCCCGCTGGCAGGTTCTGACGGTTTGAGGTCGCTGCAGTGCGCCCTGCTCGCGCTGCCGTTTTCCCTATTTTCTGTTTTGCCTGGTCACAGCGTTGGGCCGTCGCATCGCACTTCCTCGGGCGTTCGTCTTGTCGGGTCAAACGACCCCAAACCGTCAGAACCTGCCAGCGGGAGCGGTTTTTCGCGCGCAAGCGTCTTGCGGTTCGACCCGCGAGCACCCGAGCTTCAAGAACGCTCGAAGTTTCGCTGGGGCACGGGTGAAAATGCTCGACAGCCCGACGCTGATGACAGGTTGCCAGATTGTTGAGAACCGGCAACCTGTCTTTCTGTTGAAATATGCGCAGCTCTCTAAGCGGTTTGGTACAATACGGCGCATCGATTGTAAGTCGAAAGGAAATCACATCATGAACATCGTGTTGTTGGGCGCGCCGGGCGCTGGCAAGGGAACGCAGGCTGCCAAGCTGGTCGAAGAGTTCGGTACGCCGCACATCTCGACGGGCGACATGCTGCGCGCGGCCGTGAAGGCCGGCACGCCGTTGGGCAAGAAGGCTAAGTCCTACATGGACGCAGGCGACCTGGTGCCCGACGAGGTCATCATCGGTCTGGTGACCGAGCGCTTGCAGGATCCCGATACCGAGAAGGGTTTTATCCTGGACGGTTTCCCGCGCACATCCGCGCAGGCCGTTGCGCTTGACGCCGAGCTTTCCAAGCTGGAGCGCCCGCTTGACGCCGCCCTGCTTATCGACGTCGATTTCGAGGTGATCGTGAAGCGCCTGACCTCGCGTCGCATGTGCCGTGAGTGCGGCTACATCGGTACGGCTACCGACGCTTCCTGCCCGAAGTGCTCCGGCGAGATGTACCAGCGCGATGACGACAACGAGGCTACGGTGCGCAACCGCTTGGATGTGTACGAGAAGTCCACGTCTCCGCTCATCGACTACTACCGCGGCTGCGATCTGCTGGTGTCCATCGACGGCGATCGCGATGCCGATGTCGTCTACGCTGACGTCAAACAGGCGCTCGAACTGTAACATCTGCGCGACTTTCTCGTGGTATTGCCGACGGATGGGGCCTGATCTGCCCCATCCGTTGTTTTTTCCTCTATAATCCTGTCTCATCATGCCAACCGTACGAAGCAACATAGCCTACGCTTACGGCACCTTCATGCGCTCTCATCGAGCGACGGTTCGTCATATAGTGAAAAGCGTGCTGTCTATTCTTGCCATCGCGCTTCTGCTCGAAACGTTTCTGTTCAACATCAACTACTTCACGTCCGCCGGGTACAACACCATCTCGCTGAACGACAAGCTTCAGCTGCGCGAAACCACGGACGACCAGTACCAGATCACCGCCGTGAACAACGTGTTGGAGTTCTCGAACCTCAATACCGAGGTTCACAACATTTGGCTCAACTTCGATTACCGCCAGCCCGCTCAGGAACTGACCGTCAAAATCCAGTTTACCGACGAGGCGCACCATACGTACTTCGATTCGACCGAGTACACGGTGGGCGTTCCCAACGTTGCGGTGTCCACGTTGTCGGATCAGAGCGAATACATCAACTTGAATACCACGGGCCTCGTGGGCAATTTGCGCATTGAAGTTGTGGGGGATGAGGTTCAGTATCCCATCAAGCTATCCGATCTGTGCTTGAACGCGCATCATCCTTTCGATTTCAACACCACGCGCTTCATTATCACTGCGGGGCTGCTGGCTCTTGCATTTGCGTTCCGGCCTCGCTCCGCCATCTACCGCATGCGCATCGTCGACGAGCCGCGCACGTCGAAGGCCGTGATCGTCGCCACCGTGGCCATCGAGATATGTCTGCTCAGCTCATTCCTTTTCCTGGGGTCGAACCTGGTCGGCGTGGCTACCAAGGACTACAACAGCGGTTCGTGGGACGGCGTAAGCCTGGTAAACTCCTTCGAAGTGGGCGGCGACAACGCGCAGCAGTATGCAGAGCTTGCGAAGGCTATGGCGCGCGGTCAGCTGTACCTTGAAGAGGAGCCGCCTCAGTGGCTGCAGGACATGAGCGACCCGTACGACAAGGGCGCGCGCGACGAAGCGCAGAAGGAGACAGGGGAGAAGTACCTCTTCGACGTTGCCTATCATGACGGGCATTACTACGTGTATTTCGGCGTGGTTCCGGTGCTGCTGTTCTATCTGCCGTTCTATTTGCTCACCGGCGCCAACTTCCCAACGGCCATCGGCGTGCTTATTGCGGTGATCGCGTTCGTGCTTGGGTGCTCGGCGCTGCTCGATCGCTTTGCGCGCTACCATTTCAAGCGGGTGAGCTTGGGCTTGTACCTGCTTCTGCAGATTCCCCTGGTTATGTGCTGCGGGGTGCTCTACCTGCTGAAATTCCCGACGTTCTATTCGCTGCCCATCGCGCTGGGCTTGGCGTTCTCGGTATGGGGCCTGTACTTCTGGATGAAGGGGCGCGCGTCTGCTCGTCCGGAGAAATGGTACCTGCTCGGGTCGCTTTGCATGGCGCTGGTGGCTGGCTGCCGACCGCAGCTGCTGGTGCTGTCTTTGCTGGCGTTTCCGTTGTTCTGGCGTCCGTACATCACGAAGCGCCGGTTGTTCTCGCCGCAGGGCGCGCGCGAGTTCGCCTGCCTCATAGGGCCTTACCTGGTGGTGGCTGCCGGTCTGATGGGATACAACTACGCGCGGTTCGGATCGCTCACCGACTTCGGGGCCAACTACAACCTTACCGTGAACGACATGACCAAGCGCGGTTGGAACATCGGTCGTTTGGCGCCGGCGCTGTTCGCGTATTTCCTGCAACCCCCTAGCGTGACGGGCGTGTTTCCGTATCTGCAAGCTGCGCCGTTCGACACCACGTACATGGGGCAAACCATCAAGGAAGCCACGTTCGGCGGCATCCTGGCGTGCCTGCCCGTCTTGTGGGTGCTTCCGTTCGCGAAGCGCATCTTGCAGCTGCGCATCAGCCAGCGCTCGACGCGCACCATAGCGGGCGTGATTATCGTACTGCTTTTCGGCGGCGTCATCGTAGCGGTTGCCGATGCCCAGATGGCGGGCATCCTGCAGCGTTACTTCGCCGACTTCAGCTTCATGTTCTTGGCAGCCGTGGTGCTGCTGGTCTTTATCGTGAACGAGAACCTAACCCCGGGCACCACCACGCAGAACCTGCTTATGAAGGTGCTGTTGACGTTGGTGACCGTTTCGGTTTTGTACAGCGCGCTGCTGTGCTTCGTGCCGGAGACGGGTTGGTACTCCGACGTGTACGATTGGGCGTACCGGAACATCATCGAAACCGCGCAGTTCTGGACCTAGCGTCCAGTGACGGCAAGCGCGACGACGTGGAGCCGTCGCGACCCTATTGTCCGAGAAGGGAATGCAGAGTGAACATCATCATCGCCGACACGTACGAAGAAATGAGCCGCAAAGCAGCCGACGTCATTGCCGATTGCCTCGCGAAGGACCCGTCCTGCGTGCTGGGCTTGGCAACCGGTTCCACGCCGATCGGGCTGTACGCCGAGCTGGTGCGCGATTGCGAAGCGGGCAAGATCAGCTTCGCTGACGCGACGACGTTCAACTTGGACGAGTATCGCGGGCTGGATCCTCGGCATGACCAAAGCTACCGGTACTTCATGCAGCAGAACTTGTTCGACCATGTGAACGTGGACGTTGCGCGCACGCACGTGCCCGATGGCTCCAACCCGGACGCCGATGCTGCGTGCGCGGCGTACGAAGAGGCCATCGCCCAGGCGGGCGGCGTCGACTTGCAGCTTCTGGGCCTGGGCCACAACGGCCATATCGGCTTCAACGAGCCGTGCGACTGCTTCCCGGTTGACACGCACGTGGTCGAACTGACGGAAAGCACCATCCAGGCCAACAGCCGCCTGTTCGATTCCATCGACGAGGTTCCGCGCGAGGCGTACACCATGGGCATCGGCACCATCATGCGCGCCGCCAAGGTGCTGGTAGTGGCGAACGGCGAGGGCAAGGCGCAGATCGTGCGCGATGCCTTCTTCGGCCCCGTCACGCCGCAGGTTCCGGCCTCGGTGCTGCAGCTGCATCCGGACGTGACGGTGATCGTCGACAAGGAAGCCGGTGCGCTGCTCGGGTAGGTTGGACTTCGGGCTGCGGGGCGCTCGCGCTTTTGCGCGAAGGGCTTGCGGCGGCTTGCTCAGTGCATGAAACGGGATCTCTGCTTGCTTGGTGGAGATCCTTTTCTTTTACCCCGCGGGTGCGAGAATGGGCGAAAACGGAAAGGATGAAGTTATGATCATAACGGGAGGAAAGGTATTCGACGGGGCTGGGTTCGTCGAACGCGAGGTTGCCGTGGTCGGCGAGCGATTCGCAGACGCTGCCGCTGGCGATGCTTCGGTTGTCGATGCGACGGGCTGCTACGTGATCCCCGGTTTGGTGGACGTGCATTTCCACGGATGCAAGGGCCACGACTTCTGCGAAGGGACCGAGGAGGCTTTCGACGTGCTGGCGCGCTACGAGGCCTCGCGCGGCGTGACGGCCATCTGTCCTGCCACGATGACGTACCCGGAAGAGGTGCTGGCTCCCGTGATGGACTGCGCCGCCGCGTACGAGGCGAAGCCCGATGGGGCGGCACTTGTGGGCATCAACATGGAGGGCCCGTACATCTCTCCGGGCAATATCGGCGCGCAGAATCCGGCGTACCTGCATGGACCCGATGTCGCTATGTTCGGGCGCTTGCAGGATCGTTCGGGCGGTCTGATCAAGCTGGTGGACGTAGCCCCCGAGGTTCCCGGGGCTTTGGAGTTCATCGAGGCAACGGCTCCGTCGGTGCGCGTGTCGATCGCTCACACGAAAGCGGATTACGAAGTTGCGCGCGCGGCTATCGAGGCGGGCGCGCGTCACATGACGCACCTATGCAACGCCATGCCCTCGCTGCATCATCGCGAACCGGGTCCCATCGCTGCGGCGTTCGACTGCCCGGACGTGACGCCCGAGCTGATTGCCGACGGCGTGCATATCCATCCCGCTATGGTGCGCTTGTTGTTTGCTGCGTTCGGGGACGATCGCATGATCCTGATCAGCGACTCCATGATGGCCGCGGGCATGCCGGACGGCACGTACACCCTGGGGGGGCAGGACGTTACCGTGCGCGGCAACCGCGCTACGCTTGCCGACGGAACGATTGCGGGATCGAACACCGATCTTATGAGCTGCGTTCGCGTGGCGGTGAAGGACATGGGCGTATCGTTGGCAAGCGCGGTGAAGGCGGCTTCGGTCAATCCGGCGCGTGCTATCGGCATCGATGACGAGCGAGGCGGCATTCAGCCGGGAAAGATCGCCGACGCCGTTGTGCTCGACGAAGATCTCAATGTTCGTCACGTCGTGCTGCGGGGTCGCCTGCTTTCGTAGAGCAGCCAAGGCGGGGCTGGCGAGGCGTACGGCAGCCGATGAGGCTGCTGCGGTGGGGCGGAGCGTGCGAGGCGAGGGCGGCGGCCCGTTTCCAGGTCTCGCCTCGCCCCGCCTGCCGCCGCCTCCTGTCTGGCCAAGCTCGACCGGGTCTCGAGAAATCTAGCCGATCACCTCGGCCGAGGGAATGTGCTGGCGGTAGAGTTCGTAGAACGTGCGGGAGTCGAGCGCGTCGATGAACGATTGACTGACGGTGAGGCAGGCATCCGCGTCGTCTTGAGTCGACGCGTGCTCGAGCGGTTGCTGCGGACATGCTACAAGGTCGCCGTTGGCCGCGTAGAAGTCGAGCAGTTCCTCGGATAGCAGCTCGCGGCATACGCGGCGCGCAACGCTCTCTTCGACTGACGTGCGCGCGCAAAAGTACGATGGCAGCAATACGGGTCCCTCGTGCGACGCTTCGAAGAACGAGTCGGTCCCGTCAGCCCGCAAGGCGTACAGCGAGGGGACCAAGGCGAAATCCGCTTCTTTGGTGCGGGCGGCCTTGAACGCTCTGATGGGCATCGCAGTAACGGTGCAGCGTTGCAGCAGCTCTTCCGCAACGGCCTTGCCGTAGCGCTCCCATACGGATTTCACCAGGATCTTTCCAGCCGAGTTGTCGATTCCCCCGAACGCTACGCGCGCGTTGCGAACCAGGGTGGGCAGAGGATCGTTCGGGATGGGCGATCCGCCGTACAGCACAAGCGGAATGGCAACTACGGGAAGCAGCTGGTCGGTGCGCTTTACAGCCTGCACGACGGCGGTGCTTTTGAGCGGGAGCCAGGTTGCGCAGTCGTGCAGAGGCCCCAGCGCATCGAACACCTTCGCGCACTCGAACACCTCCAGATCGGCCGACACGATAAGGTCGGGCATCTGCGCTCCGTCGCGTGCGAGGTAGGCGGCCATGTGCTCGTCGTATCCAAGTCCGAAAAAACGCACGACCAGATGTATACCTTCGCTTCGCAGGCGTTCTTGCAGGTTCGCAAGGTAGGCTTTCTCGAAGTTGTGCAGAATGCAGATGTGGTTCCAGTACAGCGTAACGGTTACGGGCTCTTTGCTGGAGCGTTCGTTCGATTCGTTCATGCGAGTGCTTCTCCTGTTCTCAGGGCGCTTTGGAGCGCCTTGGTTTGACGGTAGGCTTGATGAAGGCGGGCCTCCAGCTGCTCTTCGGCAGTTGTGCGGGTGCGGACGCAAGAGACGGCTCCACCCGCCATGACGATGCGTGTATCGGCCAGAAGCGCCGTATGCGGGTCATGCGTGACCACCAGCACGAGCTTGCGCGCATCAAGGAGGGCTTCGAACGCCGCCTCCTTGTCGATTCCTGCATTCTCTATCTCGTCGACCAGGACGACGGGGCTGTTGCAAACAAGCGCGATGTCGGCAATCATGAGCGCTCTGGTTTGTCCGCCTGATAGCAGGTTGAGGTTGCAGGCGGCGTCGATGCGCTCGGGCGTAATGCGGTTTGCCAGCTCGAGCACTTCGGGCGCGCTTGCGCTTGAGGCGCGACAGGCGCGATGCAGCTCGATGAACTGGTCAACGGAAACGTCCAAGACGAAGCGCATGTTTTGGCTCAGATGCGCAATGAGCGATCCGGAGTAGGAGCGACGTTGCTCTTTTCGAGGGGCGTCGCCGTCTACGAGGACGCTTCGCTTGGTGGGGGAGTCTCCTTGGACAAGCTGTTCGATGTCCTTGATGAAGCGGGTTTTGCCCGATCCGGTGTTGCCGACGATGGCGTACAGTCCGCCTGTGTGCAATTCGATGCGGTCGAACCGTTCGGGCTTTTCGTGCTTGTCGGTTCCGGGAAGTACGGTTATCTCATGCATGGACTGCCGCCTTCCTGGTAAGCGGCCAGCGGCGCTCTTTGGCATGACGTGCTTTTGCCCGGTGCCGCCGGTTGGTCTTCGAAGGTCATTTTACCCACGACGCCCTGTTGAAACGCCGATCCTACCCGGCGTTCTCCCACGCAATACGAGCAAACTCCGGACGGCATCGTGTGGCGCAGCGTGTCTCCCTCAAGCGTGGGCGGAGGTGCTTGCTCCATGATCCAGTCGCACAATTCGTCGACTCCGTAGCCGGCAAGCCCGTCGATGGCGAACACGGCGGCATGCGGATTGATACGTGCGATGTTCGCGCAGACGATCTCCCGCTCTGCCTGGGACACCATGTCGGTTTTCGACACCACGACGAAGTCCGCCTGCGTAAGCATGGGCCCTAGATGCTCGGGCGCCTTGCAGCTGGCCGTCCCGTCCACCACGCATCCTGCCAACATGTTTCGAGTGGCAGGGGAGCAGCGGTGGCAAAGGCCGGCGGTTTCTATGAGCAGGCATGAAGCGTTTTGGTTGCGCGACCACTCCCAGAGGTCGGCAAGGTTGGAGACCAGAAAATGGTCGGGGCATATATCGCCGCTGATTCCCGATACAGCAGGCAAGCCGAGTCCTGCGAACACGTGACGGTCTTCATCCGATATGCAATCGATCTTGCACAGGGCGGGCGGACAGCCCCGTTGCGCCAACGTGGGCGCCGCCCATCGAAGAACGGCGGTTTTTCCGACTGCCGATGATCCGCTGAACAGAACTACCTTGTCCATGCATCCTCCCGTCTTTCATTGCTCGGTTTCGGTCTAAGGCGCAACGCTTGCGCTCTACGATGGCGGTTTCCTCCAAGATCGTCAGTATCAAGTGAGACGCTTTCGCTAAAAAAGTTTTCCAAAGTTAACTATTTTGTGGTGTAATGAGCCTTGGTAGGTGCCGTTTGCTGAACGTCGGAAGGAGGTGAGTCATACGGTGGCTGACATTGCGAAAGCGCTGGAGCACTCCGAGCTGTTGCGCGATGTTCGAATCGACCCGCAGCGCGTGCGTGCGAAACGGTTGCGCACCGGCCAGATGGTGGTTGATCGAGCGGGCGACGTTTCCTGCGTCGGATTGGTCCTGCGAGGAGTGATCGACGTGTACAGCGTTGCGTTCGACGGGTGCGAAATCAGACTGTCTTCCCTGTACGAAGGGGAGATGTTCGGAATATGCAATCTGTTTGCCCCTAACGACTTGACGACGGTGCTGCGCAGCCGCAAAGGCTCGGACGTGCTGTTCATTCCCAAAGAGTACTTGATCGAGTTGATGAACAACGACGGCGAGCTGATGTCACGCTACCTGGTGCTCTGCAACAGCAAGATTCAGTTCCTTTTGCGCCGCATCGAAGAGCTGACCATGCAGACGTCGCGCATGAAGCTGCTGAGTTATCTGCGCGATCGCGCGACATGCGACGGACTGGTCATGTTTGAGGGAACTCGCGAAGAAATGGCTCGTTACCTGGGAATAAGCAGAGCGACGCTCTTTCGCGAAATCGCTCACCTGAAACGCGAGGGAAGCGTGGTTTCCCGCGGAAACGATCTGTACGTGCGAACGTGAGGTGCAGCCATGTGCGAACTTCCCTTGGCGCGCGGTCGTTCAGGTGATTCCATAGGCGCTTTCGAATCGGAAAAACAAGAGAAAGAGGTTTTCATGGTACTGAAGAAGGTTTGGGCGTTTGCGGCCGCTATGGCCCTGAGCGCCTTTATGCTGGCAAGCTGCGCTTCGGGCGGCGCCTCCGCGCCCTCGGCGGGAACCGAAGAAGGCGCTTCTGCGGAAGCGGCTGCTCCGGTTGACGCGCGCGCGGTTGCGCTGAAGGGCCCCACGGCTATGGGCTTGGTGAAGTTCATGGACCAGGTTGACAAAAGCGAGGCGACCGACAACAACTATTCGTTCGATATCGCTGCGTCGGTTGACGAGGTAGTTCCCAAGATAGCCAAGGGCGAGGTCGACATCGCAGCCGTGCCCGCGAACCTGGCATCGGTTCTGTACAACAACACTAACGGCGAGGTGCGAGTTCTGGCCATCAATACGCTGGGCATCCTGTACATCTGCGAAACCGGAAACTCCGTGCAGACCGCAGCCGATCTGAAGGGCAAGACCATCTACGCCGCGGGCAAGGGTGCAACGCCGGAGTATGCTCTTTCCTATATCCTGGAAAGCAATGGGCTTGTGCCTGGTCAAGACGTGACCATCGAATGGAAGAGCGAGCATGCCGAATGCATCGCAGCTATGGCTCAGAACCCCGATGCTATCGCCATGCTTCCCCAGCCCTTTGTGGCGGCGGCCCAGGCGAAGAACGCCGACATTCGCGTTGCGCTTGACCTGACCAAGGAATGGGACGCGCTGCAAAAAGATGCAAGCGCCCCGAGCGCGCTGGTAACCGGCGTAGCGGTTGCGCGTGCGTCGTTCATCGAGGAGAACCCCCAGGCGGTGCAGGCGTTCATGGAGCATTACCGCGAGTCGGTTGATTTCGTCAACGCCAACGTCGACCAGGCCGCCGCTTTGGTGGGATCGTACGACATCGTTCCCGAGGGCGTTGCGAAGAAGGCTTTGCCGGGGTGCAACATCGTGTTTTTGAGCGGCTCCGACATGAAGGACAAGCTGTCCGGCTACCTGAACGTGCTGTCCCAGCAAAATCCCCAGTCGGTTGGCGGCTCGCTTCCCGCTGACGACTTCTACTACGGGGCGTAAGGGGCTTACGTGACGGGCAAAGCGCTCGGTATCGTATTCCCGGTGGCGTTTTGGCTGATCGTGTGGCAAGTTGCCAGCATGGCGATAGCCCAGGAGGTGCTGTTGGTGTCTCCTGTGGCTGTTGCCATGCGCTTGGCGGAGCTGGTGCAGACCGTGGATTTCTGGGGCTCGATAGCCGTATCCCTTTCTCGTATTGCCGTAGGGTTTTTGCTGGCTATGGTGCTGGGCACCTTGCTGGCGGCGCTGTCCTCCCGCTTTCAGTGGGTGCGTCGCTTGCTGGCGCCGCTTGTGCAGGCTGTCAAAGCCGTGCCTGTGGCTTCGTTCGTCATCCTGGTGCTCATTTGGGTGTCATCTGCCAACCTGTCGATCGTCATCTCGTTTCTGATGGTGTTTCCCCTGGTGTACGCTAATGTTCTGGAGGGCATCCGGCAGGTTGATCCGCAGCTTTTGGAAATGGCCCAGGTGTTTGACCTAAGCCCTCTTGCACGGTTGCGCTACCTGTACTGCTCTCAAGTGCTGCCGTACTTTCAGGCAGCAAGCTCGCTTGCTCTTGGCATGTGCTGGAAGGCGGGTATTGCCGCAGAGGTCATCGGGCTTCCCAGTTTCTCCATCGGCGAGCGTCTTTACGATGCGAAAGTCTACCTGAACACCCCTGATCTGTTCGCATGGACGGTTGTCATCGTCCTCATCAGCCTGGTGTTCGAGCGGTCGTTCGCGAAGCTGCTTGCACAGGCCGTGGCGAAGGTGGAGGAGATGCGATGAGGTTTGTCGACGTGACGAAATCCTATGGGAACACCGTTGTCATGCAAGGATTTTCGGCGGATCTTCAAGACGGTGCGGTTCACTGTATTCTAGGGCCGTCGGGGTGCGGGAAAACCACCTTTCTCAGGTTGGTGCTTGGGCTTGAGCAACCCGATCAAGGGCTTGTCGAGAAGGCGGACGATGCTCGATGCGTTGCCGTGTTCCAAGAGGACAGGCTCTGTGAAAACCTCAGCATTTCCGCGAACATACGCTTGCCGCACGGACGGCTTGATCCGCAGGCGCGGGAGGTGCTGCGTTTCGATATGGAACGTTTGCTGGACAAGGTGGGCTTGGCCGGATTGGCTGGACGTCCGGTGCATGCGCTTTCGGGCGGCATGAAAAGACGGGTCGCTTTGCTGCGAGCCGTCATGGCGCCAAGCAGCGTTATCGTGTTCGACGAGCCCCTTAAGGGCCTTGACGGCGAAACGAAGCGCCGCGTTATGGAAGTTCTCGAACCCTTGCTCGAAGCAAAGACCGTGCTTTGGGTGACGCATGATCCGGCTGATCAGGCGTACTTCGAATCCCCTTACGTATGGACCATGTCTTCCGGATCCTTGCGAAGGCGAGGGTGAAACGAAACGGGAAAAAGCGGTGAAGGGGAAGTGAAACGAAATGGGGAGCAGGGCTGTTGCCGTGCTCCCCATTTCGTTAAGCGGTTTACGCGATTGCGTTCGCGAACCAGGTGGTGATGCTTGTCGGGTGCGTGATAGCGGTCCCGACGACGATGGCGAACGCTCCGGCGTCCATGGCTGCCTTCGCGTCGTCGGTGGTGTGGATGCGGCCTTCGCAGAACACCGGCACGTCGCCTGCCGCGGCAACGGCTTCCTTCAGGAAGTCCAGATCGGGGCCGTCGGTTTTCGCGAGGCCTCCCGGCACGTATCCGGCAAGCGTGGTGGATACGATGTCGCAGCTCGCTTCGAGCGCGCGATGGACGTCTGCCATGCAGGAGCAATCGGCCATGACCAGCGTTTCCCCGCGCAGGGCTTCGACGGTTTCCTTGAACGTGCGGCCGTCGGGGCGCGGTCGATCGGTTGCGTCAAGGGCAACCACGTCGGATCCGGCGCTTATGCAGGCGCGCGCATGGCGCAACGTGGGCGTGATGTAGACGCCTTCGTGCCCCTCTTTCCACAGGCCGATCACGGGGATCTCGACTCGTCCCTTGATAGCCGCGATGTCGGACAGGCCCTGGCAGCGGATAGCGGCCGCACCGCCCAGTTCGGCGGCGCGCGCGATCTGGGCCATGGTTTCGGGGTGGCGCATAGGCTCGCCCATATATGCCTGGCAGCTTACGATGAGCTTGCCGCGAAGCGATTCGATAAGCGGATTGATCACAAACGTCCTTTCAAGGTGTCCAGCAGGTACTCGGCTGCCCCGATAAGGGGCGCGTTGTCTTTGAGCGTTGCGCCAACGATGGGCAAGGCATGCATCACGGCGGGGGCCTGTCGCTCGAACGCCGCTTGCACGGCGGCGCGCCACGCGGGCCCGGCGTTGCAGACCGACCCCGAAAGCACCACCAGTTCGGGGTCGAGCAGGTCCGTCCAGGTGGCGATAGCTTCTCCCAGGGCCGAACCCGCCTCTTCGATGATGCGGCGGGCAAGCTCTTCTCCCTGCAAGGCGCGCTGCGCGATCTCGCCGCCGGTTACGGGGTCTCCTCCCGCAGCCGCATAGCGGCGCTCGATGCCGCTGCCAGCGGCAATCGATTCCAAATCGCTGGCGTTTCCGCAGGTACGCGGCTCGCCCGAAGCGTCGGGACAGGGGGTGCGTCCCAGCTCGCCGGCGAATCCGTGGGCACCCAGCAGCACGCGCCCATGAGCGACGATGCCGCCGCCCAAGCCGGTTCCTGCGGCAACCACCAAGCAGGTTTGGGCTCCCCGGGCCGCCCCCCAACGCGCTTCGCCCAAGGCGTGCGCTTTCACATCGTTGAGGACCGCCGTGGGAAGACCGTGAGCGTGCGCAAGGCGATCGGCGACGGGCTGTCCGGTCCAGCCGGGCATAAGCTCGTTGGCGTAAGCGATGGATCCGGTGTGCGCATCCACGCATCCGGCCGTGCCCACGCCAATGCCCGCAACGGGCCCTGCGGCGCTGGCCAGCACATCGCCGACCAGGTCGCAGAGCGTGTCGAGCACCGCGACGCCTCCGCGGGCCGCGTTCGTTGGCACGCTGCGGCGTCCTTCGATGACGGGTTCGGCGGCAGGGGAGCTGTAATGTGCAAGCGCCCCTGCCATTTTCGTGCCGCCGACATCGACGACGGCTACGGTGCACGGATACTCGACGTTCATGCAGCAGCCTACTTGCGCACGGGCGCGTCGCCGTCCATAAGGCCGGCGCGCTTGAGCACGTTGACGATGGTCTCCACGTCTTCGCCTTCCAGGGGCTGGACGGGTTCGCGCATCTGGTTCGTGTTGAACACTTCCATCTGCCACAAAGCCGTCTTGAACGCGCCCACGCCGGCACCGAAGCCCACGGTGGCCTTCACCTGACGGGTCAGGAACATGAGGCGAGCCAGGTGATCCTGCAGCTCCTTCACGCGGTTCCAGTCGCCAGCCTGAGCGGCGCGCCACTGCTCGACGTAGCTTACCGGGTCGAGGTTCGCCAGGCCCGGCACCGATCCGTCGGCACCGGCCAGGTACGCGCCGTCGACGCAGACCTCGTGGCCGGTCAGCAGCTGCAGCGGATGGCCGGCGTCCTCGTTCTCGAGGCACAGCCAGCGGAACGACACGTCGTCGCCGGAGGAGTCCTTGACGCCCTGCAGCACGCCGTCGGTGCCCAGGCGCACAAGCATCGTGGGATCGAGCTTGGTGTGCACGCATACGGGCAGGTCGTAGGCGAACAGCGGCAGATCGGTCTGCTCGCGGATGGCGCGGAAGTGGCGCTCGACTTCCTTCGGGCCGCCCAGCGCGTAGAAGGGGGCGGTGGCAACCAGCGCATCCACGCCGTAGCCGGCGGCGCGCTTTGCCTGGTCGACCACGCGCAGGGTTTCCATATCGATGATGCCCGCCAGAACCGGCACGCGGCCGTGCACCATGGCGACGGCTTCCTGCAGCACGTGGTAGCGCTGCGCGTCGGTCAGGAAGGCGACTTCGCCCGAAGAGCCCAGGAAGAACAGGCCGTCGACGCCCGCCTCGATCATACGGTTGATGGAGCGCTCAAGCGCTTCCAGGTCGAGCTGTCGCTTCTCGGTCAGCGGGATGACGACCGGGGGGATTACGCCGCGAAACGGTGAATCAGTCATGGGTTTAAAGCCTCTTTTCCGTGTCTGTATGCAAACGGTAAAAGAATAGACCGCTCTTGTAGGCACGTCAACGAACAAGGGTTGGTTGCCACAGGAAAATCGCCTTGTTGCAACAAGAAGGCCCGCCTCCTTGTGGAAGCGGGCCTGTGCGGTGCTTGGTATGGTGCGAAGCGCTTGCTTACGCCTTGGCGCTTGCGCCCAGGAAGACCAGGCCGGTCGTCGCGATCGGCTGGAAGCCGGTGATCGTGGCGGACTGGTAGCCGGTCGCCAGTGCGCGATGGAACAGCGGGTACAGCGGAACCTGCTCGGACAGCAGATCGAAGCACTTGTTCCAGATTTCCTGCTGGTCCTTGCCGGTGGCCTCGCGAGCCTGCTGCATCATGGTCTGCAGCTCCTCGAACTTGCCGTCGCCAGCCTTCTTCCAGCAGGTGCGGCCCTGGGTCCACACGTTGTCGCCGTACCACCAGGACATCAGCAGGTCGGGGTCGTTGCCGAAGCAGGTCGGGTCGCCCGGGGTCAGCATGACGTCGTAGGGGAGGATGCTGTCGGACTCGGCAAGGGACGCCCAGTCGATCTTCGTCTCGTTGATGGTGCAGTTCAGGCCGATGGCGTCCAGGTCGTTCTTGACCTGAGCAGCCAGGTTCTTCACCCAGTTGTTGTTGGTCATGAGCTCGAACTTGAGGTCGGTCACGCCAGCCTCGGCGAGCAGGCTCTTGGCCTTCTCCGGGTCATAGGTGTACACCGTGGAAGCCTGATGATAGTTCGGATGCTCCTTGGGCAAAAAGCCGGTGACAGCGGATGCGTGGCCGTCCATCGCGTTGGCGATGAGCTTGTTCGTGTCGATAGCGTAGAAGAACGCCTGGCGCACGCGAGGATCGTTGAACGGCTCCTTCAGCGTGTTGAACATGAAGAACGGCTGGTTGAAGCCCTGGATGTACTCGACCGTCGCGCCAGCGCCCACCAGCTGGTCGGCGTTGGCGTCGGGAACGTTCTCCATAACCTGAACCGTGGCCTCCTGCAGCGCGGTGGTGCGGGAGGTATCGTCAAGCAGGACGTCCCAGTGCATGGAGTCGGCCGTGGCCGGCAGCGAGCCGTTGTAGTGCTCGTTGGGAACGAACTCGATCGCACCACCGTCGTCGCCGTTGATGCTGGCGTACGCCCACGGGCCGGAGCCGATCGGCTTGGTCTTCAGGTCGTCCTCGGACAGGGCGGCGGGGAAGACCTTGACCACGCTCAGACGGCCTTCGAGCAGGCTCTCGAAGGGGTACTTCAGCGTGAAGGCGATGGTCTTGTCGTCCTTCGCGGCAACGGCGGAGATGAACGACAGGAAGGCGCCGTAGGTGGCGTCGGCCATGTTCTTCTCGAACGCGTTCACCACGTCGGCGGCGGTCACGTCGGTGCCGTCGGAGAACTTGGCGCCGTCACGCAGGGCGACCTCGTACTCGGTGTCGGAGACCTTCGTCGGCTTGGCGGCGGCCAGCGCGTTGTAGGTCTTGTACGTGTGCAGGTCGAGGTCGTACAGGCCCTCGAACACGTGCCACGTGGCGCCCAGCATGAGAGCGGAGCTGTTGCCAATCGGGTTGACGTTGGTGGAGCTGTAGGCGCAAGCACCCGTCAGCTGACCGCCCTTGACCGCAGCGCCGGCGTCGGTGCCAGTGCCTTCGGCCGGCGTTTCGGCGTTGCCGCCGCCGCAGCCGTACAGGCTGAGGCCTGCTGCCGCTGCTGCGACAGCGCTGCCCGCCAGGAACGTGCGGCGGGACAAAGATGCATTCTTATGCTGTTCCATTGGTTTCCCTCCATTTCGGTTTCGAGGCATCCGCGCCTCGATTGCACGCGCGTGATTGGGCACGCGCACAACAGCAGTGCCCATTATCGGGGAAAACCTACAGAAAATAAAGGACTTGTGCTTTTGAAGTTGCGGACAGGTTTGTTATTGCTAGTGAACGATCAGGGAATATGAGTGGTATCATGCGCTCCATGAACTCCACTCTCCATAAAAGTAACGCGTATGCAACAAACGACGAGATGCCCGCAGAAGGCTTTGCGATGGCGGTGCGCATGCTTTCGCGCCCTGCGCTTCCCGCTCCCGCGCGCCTGAAAGCCCCTCCGGCTACGAACGAGAACGTGCGCAAGTCCATGTTGGGAAACCGGCGAAGCAACACGAAGCCGGAGCTGCTCGTTCGCCAGCGCTTGCGCGCTGCGGGGTTGACGGGCTACCGTCTGCAATGGAAGGTTCCCGGGCATCCGGACATCGCGTGGCCGGGCAAGCGCATAGCTATATTTGTTAACGGGTGTTTTTGGCATCGCTGCCCGCGATGCAAGCCGTCCATGCCCAAAAGCAACGTGGAGTACTGGGTGGTGAAGTTCCAGCGCAACGTGGAGCGGGACGAGCGAAGCCGCGCGGCGCTTGAGCAGATGGGCTGGACCGTGCACGTCATCTGGGAATGCCAGCTCAAGAAAAAGGAAATCGACGCCACGTTTGCCGCGCTGCTGCCCGTGCTGGCGGAAGAGCTGGGCAAGCCGCTCAAGTCCGATGGCGCCTAAGCGCGTCCAAAGATTACAAAAAACACTCCGTTTTCCGACAATCTGACCACATATTTCTTGTGCAGCTATACCCAAGATTCATATAGAATGCCTAATGGATGTTTGTGCGCGGGCCGCATTCGGCTGAAAACGGCCCGCGCACAAAGCCAGTAATTGTCAAAGCGTAAGAGCCGTAAAACGAAAGGAGGACGCGGTGAGCAACCTGCTACGACTGATCGGAAGGCGCCTGATAGCGCTGCCGATCATGATCTTCGGCGTGACCATTCTCGTGTTCTTCATTATGGCGCTGTCTCCTATTGACCAAGCTTATTCGGTCTTGGGCGAGAACGCCACCGAGGCGCAAGCCGAGCAGTACCGCGAGGAGCACGGGTTGAACGATCCGGTGCTCGTACAGTATGGAAACTATATGGCCGGCCTGTTCCAGGGGGACATGGGAACGTACGGTGCTAACAAGGCAGCCGTATCCGACCGTATCGCCGAAGCGCTGCCGGTCACGTTGCAGCTGACGTTCCTCGGTCTGATCATAGCGGTCTTTTTCGCGGTGATATTGGGCGTTGTTTCAGCGCTGTACCGCGATCGATGGCCCGACCAGATCATCCGCGTCTTCTCGATCGCCTGCATCGCAACGCCTTCGTTCTGGCTTGCAGTGCTCATGATCCTGCTGTTCTCTTCGATGCTGCACCTGCTGCCGGCGTCGGGTCCGCTGCCTACGATATCGCAGGATCCGGCAGGGTGGCTCGCTCGCATGGCCATGCCGGCCATCGCGTTGGCGGTCCCCGTTACCGGCCAGCTGACGCGCGTTATCCGCACGTCGATGGTCGAGGAGCTGGACAAGGACTACGTGCGCACGGCGCTGGGCGCTGGCATTCCGAAGAGCGTCGTCGTAGCGCGCAACGTCTTGCGCAACGCGCTCATCACGCCGGTTACGGTTCTGGGCCTGCGCATCGGCTACCTGATCGGCGGCGCCGTGGTCATCGAGGTTATCTTCAATCTCCCCGGCATGGGCATGGCCATTCTTTCGGGCATCCAGAACAGCTACGTTTTGCTGGTTCAGGGCGTCGTGCTGGTGGTGGCCATCACCTTCATCGTTATCAACATCATCGTGGATATGCTTTATATCCTGATCGATCCGCGAATCAGGACGGTGTAGCATGGTTCAGTTACGAGGAAACCTTACGAAGAAAATGGAGGCCAACCCGGGCAAGGTTCGCTTCCGTCGCTGGAAGGCCATGGGCATCGGCTCGCGCATCTCGCTTGTGGTGCTGGTGCTGGTCGTTATGATCGCCGCGTTTGCGAATATCGTTGCCCCGCATGATCCGCTGGCTATCTTCACGGCGCGCCAGGCTCCTGATGCGCAGTTCCTGTTCGGTACCGACGACAAGGGCCGCGACGTTTTGTCGCGCATGATGTACGGTGCGCGTTACTCGCTCATCATCGGCATCGGCGCTACGGGCTTTGCGCTTGTGTGCGGCTCGATCATCGGCGCTATCGCCGCCGTGTCCCGCAAGTGGGTCAGCGAAGTCATCATGCGCGTGCTCGACGTCATCATGTCGTTTCCGGGCATCGCCTTGGCCGCCACGTTCGTCATCGCGTTCGGCAACTCGCTGGCAACGCTGATCTTCGCCATCGGCTTTCTGTACATTCCCCAGATCGCCCGCATCGTGCGCGCGAACGTGGTTTCGGAGTACAACCAAGATTACGTCCGCGCCGTCGTCGTAAGCGGCGCTCGTGCCCCGTGGATCCTGGTCAAGCACGTTGTGCGCAACTGCATCGCCCCGGTCATGGTGTTCACCATCGTGCTGGTGGCCGACGCGATCGTGTTCGAGGCGTCGCTGTCCTTTATCTCGGCCGGCATCCCCGAGCCTACTCCCACCTGGGGCAACATTTTGGCTGACGCCCGCAACGGCGTGCTGTCCGGTCGTTGGTGGCAGGCGCTGTTCCCGGGTCTTGCCATCATGATCACGGTTCTGTGCCTGAACATCCTGTCCGAGGGCATCACCGACGCCATGGCCGCCGCTCCCAAGGCTCCGGTCAAGGCTGACGACTCCGCCGTGCTGGCCGAGCGCGAAGCCGACAAGATGGTTGCCGACCCCACGCTGGCGTACGCCGCTCAGGCCGACATGCTGGAGAAGCGCCTGATGCAGCTGCAGACCATCGAGAAGACGCGCACCGATCGCTTTGAGGCTCGCACCGATGTGCCGCCTATTTTGGAAGTCAAGGACCTGTGCATCAAGTTCCCGCGTCACGGCGACGTGAACGTGGTGGACCACGTGAGTTTCGTGGTGCGCCCGCGCCAGACCATGGGCTTGGTGGGCGAGTCCGGCTGCGGCAAGTCCATTACGTCGCTGACCATCATGGGCCTGCTCGATCCGAAGGCAACCGTCACGGGCGAGATCCTGTACGACGGTCAGAACCTGCTGGCCATGGACCAGAAGCAGATGAACGCTCTGCGCGGCCGCGAAATCGCCATGATCTACCAGGACGCGCTGTCTTCGCTCAACCCGTCCATGCTGATCAGGGCTCAGATGAAGCAGCTGACCAAGCGCGGCGGCACCCGTAGCGCCGAGGAGCTGCTGGAGCTGGTGGGCCTTGACCCGAAGCGCACGCTCGACTCCTATCCGCACGAGCTGTCGGGCGGCCAGCGTCAGCGCGTGCTCATCGCCATGGCGCTCACGCGCGACCCGAAGGTCATCATCGCCGACGAGCCCACTACGGCTCTTGATGTGACCGTGCAGAAGCAGGTCATCGACCTTTTGAACAAGCTGCAGAAGGAACTGGGCTTCGCCATGGTGTTCGTCAGCCACGACCTGGCGCTTGTCGCCGAAGTGGCGAACTCCATCACGGTTATGTACGCCGGTCAGGTGGTCGAGCAGGGTCCGGTGTCGGACATCCTGTGCCACCCCGTGCACGAGTACACGCGCGGACTGCTGGGCTCGGTGCTTTCCATCGAAGCCGGCGGCGACCGCCTGCACCAGGTTCCCGGCAGCGTTCCCAGCCCGAAGGACTTCCCTCAGGGCGACCGCTTCACGCCGCGTTCGAGCCATCCCGACAAGGTGTCGCAGCTGCGTCCCGTGCTCAAGCGCGTCGAAAGCACCGATCATTACTACGCCGAGCTGCCTGACAGCGAACTCAAGCGCCTTGGCATCAAACCGTACGTTCCCGGAGGTGTGCTGCTATGAGCGAACTCGAAACGAACGTGGCGAACGCTTCCGCCGCCGACGGGCAGACGCCCATCATCTTCCTCGACGACATCCGCGTGACGTTCAAGACGCGCACCGGCTCCATCCTGCACCCGAACAAGGTGCAGGCCGTCCGCGGCCTGACCCTCAAGCTGATGCCGGGTCAGACCTTGGGCATCGTGGGCGAGTCCGGCTGCGGCAAGTCCACCACGGCCAACGTGATGTGCGGCTTGCAGCAGCCCACGGAGGGCCGCGTGTTCTTCAAGGGCGAGGACGTTACAAAGCGCTCCGCCGCCCAGCGCCGCTTGATCGGCCGCGTGATCTCGGTGGTCTTCCAGGACCCCGCCACGGCGCTCAACGCGCGCATGAGCGTGCACGACCAGCTGCTTGACCCGCTGGTGGTGCACAAGGTGGGCGACAAGACGTCTCGCGAGGCTCGCGTGAACGAGCTGATCGAGATGGTCGGCCTGCCGGGGTCGGTGCTCGACGCGCTGCCGGGCCAGCTGTCCGGCGGCCAGCGCCAGCGCGTGGCTATTGCGCGCGCCCTGTCGCTCAAGCCCGACGCCATCATTGCCGACGAGCCCACGAGCGCCCTTGACGTGTCCGTGCGCGCACAGATTCTGAACCTGCTCATGGACCTGAAGAAGGAGCTCGGCCTGTCCATGGTGTTCATCAGCCACGATATCCAGACGGTGCGCTACATTTCCGACCGCATCATCGTGATGAACGCGGGCGAGGCTGTGGAAAACGGCACCGCCAAAGAGGTGTTCGAACATCCGAAAGACGACTACACGCGCTTGCTCTTGGGGGCTGCGCCCTCGCTGCTGCACCCCGATTTGGGCAAGTAGCGTCTCGGTTCTTGGCAAGCGCTGCTTGCGGAACGCATGCGCGATGAAGCTGGTTCGAGCCCGTCTCCTCAGGGAGGCGGGCTCTCTTTTTGCAGGTGCTGCTTGCGCGCGAGTCAGGCCGTTTGCCGACGAGTGCGCCCGCGACATGCCGTCCGGTGCGTCCGCCGCGCTGCGAGGCGAATTCGTACTGGTATTATGAGGGCTGTATAGTCGGATCAGGCGAAGAGTTCTGTGCGAGAGAAGAGGGTCGGGGCCCGCGCGTGCGATTGCGTCACACGGGGGCTTGCGTTCTCCGTGCGAATTTCCGGTCGGGCCACATCCCCTTCAAAGGAGAGGAATATGACGAGAGAATTCAAATCAATGGATGGCAACAATGCCGCGGCGTACGTCTCCTATGCGTTTACCGAGGTCGCAGGCATCTATCCTATTACCCCGTCGAGCCCTATGGCCGACCTGGTGGACCAGTGGTCCGCTGCAGGAAAGAAGAACATCTTCGGCACCACTGTCAAGGTGTGCGAGATGCAGTCCGAGGGCGGCGCTGCAGGCGCGGTTCACGGCTCGCTTGCTGCGGGTGCTCTGACCACCACGTACACGGCTTCTCAGGGTCTGCTCCTCATGATCCCCAATATGTATAAGATTGCCGCTGAGATGCTGCCGACCGTGTTCCACGTAAGCGCGCGCACCGTGGCCACCCAGGCGCTCAGCATCTTCGGCGACCACTCCGACGTCATGGCATGCCGCCAGACCGGTTTTGCCATGCTGGCCGAAAGCAACGTCCAGGAAGTCATGGACCTGTCCGCCGTCGCCCATCTGGCCGCCATCAAGGGTCGCATCCCCTTCATCAACTTCTTCGACGGTTTCCGCACGTCGCACGAGGTGCAGAAGATCGCCGTGTGGGATTTCGACGATCTGGCCGAGATGTGCGATATGGACGCCGTGCGCGCGTTCCGCGAGCATGCGCTCAACCCTGAGCGTCCCGCCATGCGCGGCAGCCATGAGAACGGCGACATCTTCTTCCAGCACCGCGAGGCGTGCAACGGCGTGTACGACGCGCTGCCTGCCGTGGTCGAGGACTACATGAACCAGGTCAACGCCAAGCTGGGCACCGATTACCAGCTGTTCAACTACTACGGCGCTCCCGACGCCGACCGCGTGATCGTGGCCATGGGCTCGTTCTGCGACGTGGTGGAAGAGGTTGTCGACTACCTGAACGCCAACGGCCAGAAGGTGGGTCTGGTGAAGGTTCGCCTGTACCGTCCCTTCGTGTCCGAGAAGTTCATGGCGGCGCTGCCGTCCACCGTGCAGAAGATCGCGGTCATGGACCGTACCAAGGAGCCGGGCTCCCTGGGCGAGCCGTTGTATATGGACGTGGTGAACGCGCTTGCGCACGAGGGCCGCACCGATCTTACGGTGGTTGGCGGCCGCTATGGCCTGGCATCGAAGGATACCCCGCCGTCTTCGGTGTTCGCCATCTACACGGAGCTCGAGAAGGATGCGCCGGCGCGCGAGTTCACGGTCGGCATCGTCGACGACGTGACGAACCTGTCTTTGCCCGAGGATCCGAACAGCCCCAACACCGCTGCGGCCGGCACCATCGAGTGCAAGTTCTGGGGTCTGGGCGGCGACGGCACGGTGGGCGCGAACAAGAACTCCATCAAGATCATCGGCGACCACACCGACAAGTACGTGCAGGCGTACTTCCAGTACGACTCGAAGAAGACGGGCGGCGTGACCATCAGCCACCTGCGCTTCGGCGATTCTCCCATCAAGAGCACGTACTACGTGAACAAGGCGGACTTCGTGGCGTGCCACAACCCGTCTTACGTCACCAAGGGCTTCCGCATGGTCAACGACGTGAAGCCCGGTGGTGCGTTCATGATCAACTGCCAGTGGACGCCGGAAGAGCTCGAGCACCACTTGAGCGCCGAGGCCAAGCGCTATATCGCCAACAACAACATCAAGCTGTACACCATCAACGCCATCGACCTTGCTCGCGAGATCGGCATGGGCAAGCGCACGAACACCATCCTGCAGTCGGCGTTCTTCACGCTGGCAAACGTCATCCCGCAGGACGAGGCTCTTCAGTACATGAAGGACGCGGCTACGAAGTCGTACCTGAAGAAGGGCCAGGAAGTCGTGGATATGAACCATCGCGCTATCGATGCTGGCGCGACGGCGTTCGTGCGCGTGGACGTGCCGGCCAGCTGGGCTGACGCGAAGGACGAGGGCCAGGGTGCCGAGCTTGAGGGCCGCCCTGGGCTGGTCAAGATGGTTCGCGACATCATGGAGCCGGTTGGCCGCATGGACGGCGACCGTTTGCCCGTGTCCGCGTTCGTGGAACATGCTGACGGCCAGTTCGAGCAGGGTGCGGCTGCGTACGAGAAGCGCGGCGTTGCCGTGAGCGTTCCCACGTGGGACGCGGCAAGCTGCATCCAGTGCAACCAGTGCGCCTTCGTGTGCCCGCACGCCACCATTCGTCCGTTCGCGTTGACCGAAGAGGAAGCCGCCGCTGCTCCGTCCGCCATCACGCTGGTGCCGGCGAAGGGCAAGGCCGCCGCAGGCATGCAGTACACGCTAGCCATTTCGCCGCTCGACTGCATGGGCTGCAGCGTGTGCGTGAACGTGTGCCCGAGCGATTCGCTCAAGATGGTGGACCAGGAAGCCGAGCTGGCTCAGCAAGACGTGTTCAACTACTGCGTCGACCAGGTGTCCGACAAGCCCGCTTTGGGCGATGCGACGGTCAAGGGCAGCCAGTTCAAGCAGCCGCTGCTCGAGTTCTCGGGCGCTTGCGCGGGCTGCGCCGAGACGGCGTACGCGAAGCTGGTCACGCAGCTGTTCGGCGATCGCATGTACGTGGCGAACGCGACGGGCTGCTCGTCTATCTGGGGCGGTCCTGCAGCTACCTCGCCGTACACCATGAACAAGGACGGTCATGGTCCTGCATGGTCGAACTCGCTGTTCGAGGACAACGCCGAGCATGGCTTGGGCATGCTGTTGGGTCACGAGGCCGTGCGCGACAAGCTGCTGGCCGACACGGAGAAGCTGCTTGCCTCCGATGCTGATCAGGCCGTGAAGGATGCGGCGCAAGCTTGGGTTGAGGCGCGCAACGAGGCCGAGGCAAGCAAGGAGGCGGCTGCTGCGTATGTGGCCAAGCTCCAGGAAATCGCCGAGGGTAACAACATTGCCGCCGACATCCTGGAGAACAGCGAATACCTGACCAAGAAGTCCGTGTGGATCTTCGGCGGCGACGGCTGGGCGTACGACATCGGTTACGGCGGCCTTGATCATGTGCTGGCTTCCGGCGAGGACGTGAACGTGTTCGTGTTTGATACCGAGGTGTACTCCAACACGGGCGGCCAGGCTTCCAAGGCTACCAACATCGGCCAGGTTGCGCAGTTCGCGGCCGCCGGCAAGGACGTCAAGAAGAAGAGCCTGACCGAGATCGCTATGGCATACGGCTACGTGTACGTGGCGCAGGTGGCCATGGGCGCGAAGCCGGCCCAGACCATCAAGGCCATCGCCGAGGCCGAGGCGTATCCGGGACCGTCGCTCATCATCGGCTACTCGCCGTGCGAGATGCACTCCATCAAGGGCGGCATGGCCAACTGCCAGGACGAAATGGCGAAGGCGGTCGACTGCGGGTACTGGAACCTGTTCCGCTTCAACCCGGCTGCTCCTGCGGGCAAGAAGTTCGTGCTGGATTCCAAGGAGCCCGCGGGCGGCTACCAGGAGTTCCTTATGAACGAGGCACGCTACAGCCGCCTGACGCGCGAGTTCCCCGAGCGCGCGACCGAGCTGTTCGAGCGCAACGAGAAGGCTGCTCTGGAGCGCTACGAGCACCTGCTCAAGCTCAAGGACGTGTACGCGGAGGCGTAAGCGAACGCGCGGATGCAAGCGTGGTGGTGAGTTCCTGAAAGTTGAAAGCCCTCGGCATTGCGCCGAGGGCTTTTTTACGAGCGGCTTGCAAGATGCCGGCAGATGTTTGACGTAGCGGCCGGTGCTTCTGCTCGATTTTACGCGCAATGTTGCGTTTTTTGGGCCGTAGGCCCTCCTTGTCGTCGTCCCTCTAAGGGCTGCATTCTATTAGCCCAGTTCACGGAGATGCGGCTTTTGAGGGAGCGAGTCCGTACGCAACATTTGAGTAAAAATCGAGCAGTCAGGGATCACGTGTATGTTGGCGTCGATCTGTCAAGAGCGCGGTTCGGCGCAAAAGGAGCAGCTTCTTGGTCGAATACTTCAGGTGCGGGAGGTGCGGGGCGAAGGCTTTTCACTGTGAAGCGCCACTATCCCGCGGGCAAATGCGAAGGCGCGCCTTCCGAACGCTTCCGCGCGCGGATCCCTCTGCGCATCTCGGAGCCGTCGCTTGATGCGGCGTGCGTCGTTTGCCCGCTAGCCCGTTACCCTGCGTTTTCGATGCCCAGCAGGTTGAACAGCTCTTTGCGAGAATGCACGTCGAGTTTCTGGTAGATGTGCTTCACATGGGTCTTTACGGTGCTGTTCGCTACGAACAGTTCGCGTTCGATGTCGGCAGGCTTCTTCCTTTGCGCAAGCAGCAGAAGAATCTCCTCTTCGCGTTGCGTGAGCGCCGCTCGTTCCGCGAGTTCTTGGCACTTTATTCCCAGGCGATTTCTTTCGGTTGGCATGTTTTGGTCGTCTTCGAGGGTTTCTTTGAGCACGGCACCCCAAGGCGAAGAGAGCTGTTTTTCCGAAAGCAGTAGCTTTGTTGCGAAAACTACCGACAAGGTGACCACGACGCCCAATGCAACATCCACTGCGAAAGGCGATGCAACAAGGCTCGTGAGATCTCTTGTTCCGATTCCCGCTTGCACGGAAACAAGGCGCACTGCTCGCTCGATCCCGAATAGCCATAGTGCGTTGACGCCGTAGCGGTAGACGAGGTTGCTGAGAATGATCATGATTACAATCAAGCAAAGCGTGTAGCTGCCAAGAGCGCAAAAGCTTGAAATGAAACTTCCTCGCGGGAGGAAATCTCCGAAAGGAACAAGCGAGAATACAATAAGCAACAAGGCTATCTTGCAAAGCGCGGAGAATTGGAAAGCCGTGCGGCGCAAGCTGATGCAGGCGTATACGAGCACGCCTGCAAACACGCAGCCCAATCCTGAATGGATGCCGAGCGGTCCTTCGAATACGTGCTCGCACAGTCCGTATGAGAACGAATAAAGCGCAACGACGGCGATTGGCTTCCAGGGAAGCGAAAACGATCCCCAGGTGGCATGGGGCCGCTCGGTGTCAGGAAGGTAGGAGTACGCCTGCTTGAGACATGCGAGCGATACCATTGGGACAAGGCAGGTGCAGACGAACAGCCAAGGCAGCGCCAAACCCTTGAAAAGCCAAAGGATGAGCGATCCGACAACGATTCCTCCGGAGTAGTAGAGGGCTACGCGCAAGGGGTTCAGGCATCCGAAAAGCTCCGACCACAGCAAAATAAGAAACGCTATGCCTACTCCTCCCGCAATGACGGCGGGGATACCTAGGTATTGACTGGTTCCGGGGTCGAGTATGGAATAAAAATTACAGCATGTTGACGCGATGAGGCAGATGGCAGCAACGGGAGCCGGCCATGACTTGCCGTACAGAGGTGCAATCCTGCTTGCGCCAAGCGCAACGACGACGAGCGTGATGGCGGTAATCATGTTGAAAGCGGTGAAGTCGGCGAAGGCGTTTGCCTGAATGGGGAACACTATCGAAGTGTTGGCGTACACGGTTTCGGTCCATGCGCGAAAAATTCCCATTCCCGCAAAACAGAACGGCATTCCCAACAGTTTTCTTTGTTCGCCCTCCATGCGCCCCTCCTTTATACGCCTCCCCAGACGTGCGGACAATTATACCGACTTGCATGAGCCTGCAGAGCCTCCAATACGCGCATGAGCTGGAAATCCCCCTGTTTTCAGCAAGAAGGGGGAGAAGGGGAGGCGTTAATTCCCCTGGTTAAAGCAGCTGATGGGTGACGATCCTCCGTCGCTTCCGACGTAAAGTCTTGCCCAGCATCAAGCAGATGCGAGACCGTGCGAAAGCAAAGAACGAGAAAGGGAGGCGGTTTCATGAAGGAGTTGTCTCGTAGGGGTTTTCTGACCGCAGCGGCGGTAACGGCTGCGGGTGCGGCTGTTGCAGGTATGGCGGGGTGCTCCCCGAAGGACACCGGGGAGCAGAAGAAGGAAGAGGCGGTGCAGACGCGCTGGAGCTGGGAAACGAAACCTGAGCCCATTGCGGACGGAGACATCGCAGAGACCATCGATACCGAAATCTGCATCATAGGATTGGGTTCTTCGGGCACGACGGCTGCGCTTGCTGCCGCGCAGAGCGGGGCTAAAGTGACCGTGCTTCAGAAGATGGAAAAGGTTCAGACGAACGGGTGGTGCGTGGCCGCCTACAATTCCAAGAAGTTCTTGGAAGCAGGCCAGACGTACGATTTGCCTCAGATTTACGCCGATTTTGCCAACTTGTCCAATGGCCGCGACAATCCGCGTGCGGTCAATCTGTTCCTGCGCCGCAGCGGCGAGGTTATGGACTATATCATTCGCCAAACGCCTGAACATACGCCCGTCATGTTGGAGAGCGGTCATACGTATGGCTGGTTTATCAACAACGACATGGCAACGCGCTACGAGCAGTTCCGTCTGCTCCTGAATACCATGGTTGAAAAAGCTGTGGCTGCAGGGGCGAACATCATGTACGAAACTCCTGCGGTTCGTCTTGTCCAGGACGAGAGCGGTCGCGTGACGGGAGTCGTGGGCCAGCGCAAAGACAAGTCGTACGTGAAAATCAACGCCTCCAAGGGCGTTCTCATGGCCACGGGCGATCTGTCCGACGACCCCGAAATGCTCGAGTGCTTCGCCCCTATGCTGCAAGGCGTGCAGACCATGCACGGCGCACCGTGCAACACGGGCGACGGTCACAAGATGGGCCTTTGGGCCGGTGCGGCCATGGATGAGGGCCCGCACTGCATCATGATGCACTTCGATCCCACGTGGATGCCCGAAGGCGGCGCTCCGTACTCCGGTATTCCGTGGTTGCGCGTGAACCTCAAGGGCGAGCGCTTTGCGAACGAGGACCTGGGCTACCAGAGCGTGGTGACGTCCGTCCGTCTCCAGCCGGAGCAGACCGCTTTCCAGATCACTGACGCCAATTGGGCCGTGCATGCGGCGAAGGGCGATTACAAGCATCCCAACAGCCACAGCCGTGCCACTACGAACCCGGAAGCCGACTGGCAGGACGCCATCGAGCGCGGCGCCATTGTGAAGGCCGACACGCTTGAAGAGCTTGCGGACGCTTGCGGGATCGAGAAGGCTGCATTCCTCAAGACCGTTGCCCGGTACAACGAACTTGCAGAAAAGGGCGTTGACGAAGACTTCGGCGTAAACGGCCAATTTATGTCCTGGAATGCAATCAAGCAGCCTCCGTTCTACGCGGTCAAGCGCATGCCCGCCGTTCTCAGCACCGTGAGCGGTTTGAAGATCAATGAAAAGCTTGAAGTGGTGAAGCCCGATGGCGAGCCTCTGGGCGGTCTGTACGCTTCCGGCAACGTTTCCGGTTCGTACTATGGCGACGACTACCCGCTGTTCATTACGGGCGGATCGCATGGCCGCGCTTGGACGTTCGGCGTGCTTGCCGTGCGCTCGGCGCTGGGCAAGTTGGACGAGCCTCTTGATACCTTGGGCGCGTAACCTGCGTCTATAGGCCTCGCAGCGTCCCCTCCCTCCCCGGGCGCCTGCGAATGCAGCCTCCCCGACGACCTCGGTTGCCGGGGAGGCTTTTGCGACTTGCGGGCACGTACTGTTCGCCCCCTGCCGTCTGCGCTGTTTGCGTGTTCGATCTGGGCAATTCCGAAGCGGCTTCTTGTCGCGCTCGTTGATTCGTGCTGTAATCGTTTCCTGTACATAGCAGAAAGCAGCTGGGAGCACCGTTGCGCATCATCGTTGATTCGGAGCCGTTTTGACCGATCTTTCAACTTCGTATCCGTTCGTGTACCTACACGGAATTCTTGCCCATGATCGCAGCGCGATCGAGTCGAACCTGTGGGGCCGCATTCCCCAGGAGATTCGTCGGCGGGGCGGCATCGCGATGTTCGGAAACCAGGATTCCCTCGGGTCGGTTCAATCGAACGTCTACCAGCTTGAGCGTACGCTGGATATGGCGCTCAAACTAACCGAAGCCCCCAAGGTTCATATCATCGCCCATTCCAAAGGCGGCCTCGACGCGCGTTGCCTGGCTCATCGACCGAGCATGCGGGGCCGCATCGCCTCCATTACCACGTTCGCAACGCCGCACGGGGGATTGAGAACCGCCGATCATTTTCTTGGGATGAGCTCGTCGTGCCTGGAGAGGATTGCGTCTCCCATCAACTGGAAGGCCACGAAAAACGGCGACATGTACGCCGACTGCATCGGCGTGCTGCATGATCTGTCGACGGAGGGCGCCGCTCGCTTCAACGAAGCGTATCCCGACTTGCCCGACATCGAGTACCGCACGTTCGGAGCCGTCGAGCAGCCGCGCCATCGCTCGCCTAAGGGCGCGTGGATGCACTGGATGGTGAAACGCTACGACGGCGAAAACGACGGGCTGGTTCCCGCTTCGTCCACGAAGCGCGATCCTTGGCAGGAGCTGCGCGTGCCGGAAGGGGAGCCTGGGCTTAACCACAACGACGTCATCGATCAGCGCAAACGCGATACGCCTATCATTACGGGCGACGGTAGGACGTGGAGTTCGATCGTCGAATTCCACATGAGCCTGGCTGAAGATCTGGCGGCTATCCGATAAAAAGCGGAGCGGGGCGAAGGGTTGACGGCGTTCCCTTCGCCCCGCTCCGCTTCTCTGCTTGCGTTGCGTTAGCGCAGCAGCTTTTCCACGTAGGCAAGCTTGACGCAGCAAACGAACACGTCCATGGCCTGGTCAAGCTCTTCAAGCGGCGGCAGGCTGGGCGCGATGCGAATGTTCGAGTCGCGCGGATCCCGGCCGTAGGGGTACGTGGCTCCTGCGCCGGTCATGGTAACCCCGGCTTCCTTGGCCAGCTCCACGGCGCGCGCAGCCGTTCCCTCCGGCGCATCGAACGACACGAAGTACCCGCCGCGCGGGTTGCTCCATGCGCATTCGCCCACGTCGGCCAGTCCTTCTTCCAGTTTGCGAACTACCAGCTGGAACTTCGGGCGCAGGATGGCGGCGTGCTTGCGCATGTGCTCTGCCAGCCCTTCGGCATCGCGCAGGAAGCGTACGTGGCGCAATTGGTTGAGCTTGTCGTGTCCGATGGTCTGCGCGCCCATGCAGCGCTTGACCTCGGCGATGTTCGCCGGGCTGGCCGCCATGGCGGAAATCCCGGCTCCCGGGAACGTGACCTTGGAAGTGGAGGCGAACTTGAAGCAGCGGTCGGGATTTCCCGCTTCGGCGCATGCCCGTGCGATGTCAAGCAGGTGGTCCTGCTCGTCCGCTGCTTCGAACAGGTGGTGCATCCCGTAAGCGTTGTCCCAGAATATGCGGAAGTCGGCGGCGGCGCAGGTCATGGACGCCAAGCGGCGCACCACTTCGTCTGAGTACGTGACGCCGCCGGGATTCGAGTACTTCGGCACGCACCAAATTCCCTTGACCGCCGCATCCGACGCAGCGATGCGCTCCACTTCGTCCATGTCGGGACCGTCTTCGGTCATGGGAACGGGGATCATCTCGATGCCGAACGCCTCGGTCACGCCGAAGTGCCGGTCGTAGCCCGGCGTCGGGCAGATCCAGGCAACGCGATCGAGCGAGCACCAGGGAGCCGATCCCAAGGTGCCGAACATCCAGCAGCGCGCCACGGTGTCGTACATGACGTTCAGGCTGGCGTTGCCGAACACGATCACGTTTTCGGGCTGATCGTCCAGCATGGTTGCCATCAGGGCCTTCGCTTCGGGCAGGCCGTCGAGCACGCCGTAGTTGCGCGCGTCGGTGCCGTCTAAGGCCGTGCAGGCTTCGAGTGTGGTCAGCGTTTCCAGCAGAGGCATGCTCAGGTCAAGCTGCGCCTTCGAGGGCTTGCCGCGCGCCATGTTGAGCGCGAGGCCCTGTGCTTTGAATGCGGCATGCTCCCGTTCCAAACTCGCCTTGAGCTCGGATAGCTCCTCGGTTGCTCGCTCTGCGTACGCTGTCATCGTGCGTCCTTCCGCCTGATCGTCTTGCTCGTACCGCCACAGTATAAAGTATCCGTTGCCGGCCAACCATGGGCGAAGCCCCGATTGTCCCGATCGGCCCGATCGGGCAGCTGCCAGGGGCTTTGCGGGCTTGCCGGATTGCGCAAAGCGTCCATGCGCAGCGCTCCCTGCGCCCCGGCGAACGGGGTTCGCGGAAGGGCCGTATTCCCGCGCGATCGGCCGAGCCTGTTCGCGGCTTGGCGAATAGTCGACCTTTCGCGGACCGTTATGCCTTATAATCCCATCGTTTCGCACATCTTCCGATTTGAATCGGATCACTATGAGGGGAGGGGACGAACGTGGTCACCAGCGACTTCTGGACCGTACTGGCGATGCTCATCTATTTTATCGTCGTACTGACCATCGGCTTCGTGTACGCGAAGCGATCAAACTCGTCGACGGCGGAGTACTTTCTAGGGGGGCGCGGCGTCGGCCCGTGGCTGACGGCACTGTCCGCCGAGGCGTCCGACATGTCCGGATGGCTGCTGATGGGCCTGCCGGGCGTCGCGTACTTCACCGGCGCTTCCGATGCCATGTGGACGGCTATCGGCTTGGCGATCGGCACCTACTTGAACTGGAAATTCGTGGCGAAGCGTTTGCGGAAGTATTCCGTGGTGGCGGGCGACTCCATCACGCTGCCGGAATTCTACAGCAAGCGCTTCCATGATACGAAGAACATCGTATCGACGGTGGCTGCGATCATCATCATGGTCTTCTTCTGCGTGTACGTGGGCAGCTGCTTCGTAACGTGCGGCAAGCTGTTCGCCACGCTGTTCGGCCTGGATTACTCCACCATGATGGTGCTCGGCGCTATCGTCGTGTTTCTGTACACCCTGGTGGGCGGCTACTTGTCCGTTGTTGCTACCGACTTCGTGCAGGGCGTGCTCATGTTCTTCGCACTGGCCGTGGTGTTTGTCGGTTCGGTGGCCTGGGCGGGCGGCATCGACAACACGGTGGCCTTCCTGCAGAGCATCCCCGGCTTCTTGAGCGGCACGGAAATCGCGGTGCCCATCGTGGACGAGGCCGGCAAGCAGATCGTGGAAAACGGCGCGCCGCTGTTCGACGTTCCGGCTGACTATCCGCTCATCACCATCGCTTCCATGCTGGCGTGGGGCCTTGGCTACTTCGGTATGCCGCAGGTGCTCGTGCGCTTCATGGGCATCCGTGACGCCGAGGAAATCAAGAAATCGCGCGTTATCGCCGTGGTGTGGTGCGTCGTGTCGCTGGCGTGCGGCATCTGCATCGGCCTGGTGGGACGTTCCATCATCCCCACCGAGTTCGCAACGCAAGCGGCGGCCGAGAACGTGTTCATCGTGCTTTCGCAGATGATCCTGCCGCCTTTCATGTGCGGCGTTGTGGTGTCCGGCATCTTCGCCGCATCCATGAGCTCGTCGTCCTCGTACCTGCTGATCGCCGGTTCGTCGGTGGCCGAGAACATCTTCCGCGGCGTCATCAAGAAGGACGCCACCGACCGCCAGGTCATGATCGTCGCGCGTCTTACGCTCATTGCGGTCTTCCTGTTCGGCATATTCGTGGCGTACGACGAGAACTCGTCCATTTTCGGCGTGGTCAGCTACGCTTGGGCTGGCCTGGGAGCGTCGTTCGGCCCGCTTACGCTGTGCAGCCTGTACTGGCGTCGCACGAACATGCAGGGTGCGCTTGCCGGCATGATCGCCGGTACGGCAACGGTGCTCATCTGGCATAACCTCATCAAGCCCTTGGGCGGCGTGTTCGGCATCTACGAGCTTTTGCCGGCGTTCATCGTGTCGCTTCTGGCTATCGTTATCGTGTCGAAGCTTACCGCTGCACCGTCAGAGGCCGTGCAGCACGAGTTCGATCACTACATGGAGGCCGACGTCTCGAAGTAAAGCGGTTTTGCACCTGCCGAACCGAATGGAAACGGGCTTGATGCGCAAGCGTCGGGCCCGTTCTACTATATATAGAAGTAGGGGCACAAGTGGTTGTGGTAATGCATTTGCCCAGTTCCCAGGCTCATTAAGTCATTGGGAGCCCGATACGGCGGACGGCTTTTCAAGCGGTTGCCCAGTCTTTCCTACCTGAGCAGGGGTTATGAAATGCCTCCACAACGCTTTTTGTTCCACGGCGCAAACATGGTATTATTCGTTCAGCTTTTGCCCATACGTACTACGTGCTCAATCTAGGAGGCTTTCGCATGAGCGAGCATCTAATCGGACTTGACAGGCGAGCATTTATCAGCGGCGCTGCTGCGCTCGGCGCCCTTTCTTTTATGGCTCCGAAGGCCGCGTTCGCAGAGACGGCTGCTGAGAAGCAAGCCGAAGCTGACGCCGTCCGCAATCAGTTGGTTGGATTGCAGGCTGACCTCGAGGCAGCCGAGATCAACTATTATTCCGCGCTGGACAAGCGCGACGCTGCCAAGCAGGCCATGGAGGCCGAGCAGGTGAAGATCGACGACGCCAACGGCAAGATCGCCGATCTCCAGGACAAGCTGGGAACGCGTGCGCGCAGCATGTACCGCTCCGGCTCTTCGAGCTTCCTCGATTTCGTCCTGGGCGCTACGTCGTTCGACGAGTTCACGCAGAACTGGGATCTTCTGAACCAGATGAACGAGAACGACTCGAACATGGTCAACGAGACCAAGACTCTGCGCGAAGAACTTCAGACTGCCAAAGACGAGTATGCTCGCCAGGAAAAGATCGCGTCGCAGAAGGCTGAAGAGGCCAAGCAGATTCAGGCTGAGGTTCAGGCCAAAGTCGATAACGCGGCCAAACTGGTCAGCACGCTCGACGCCGAGGCGCAGGAGCTTCTGCTGCAAGAGCAGGCTGCTGCAGCGGCCGCCGCAGCAGCAGCTGCTCAGGCTGCTGCCGAGGACGAGGCTCGCAAGCAGAACAACGGCGGCTCTGGCGGCGGCGGAAGCGTCGGCGACTACAGCGGCGTGGTGGGCTATGCCATGAGCCGTATCGGCTGCCCGTACGTTTGGGGCGCCGAGGGTCCGGACGCGTTCGACTGCTCCGGCTTGGTTACGTGGGCGTACCGTCAGGTCGGTCGCTACGTGCCGCACCAGAGCGAGGCCCAGTACGCTGCTGCTTCCAATATCGTTCCGGTGTCCCAGGCTCGCCCCGGCGACGTCCTGTGGCGCTACGGCCACGTTGGCATCGCGGTCAGCTACGGCGGCTCGCATTACGTGCACGCACCAACCTTCAACGCTTACGTGCGCGACACCGACCCCTTGTCGTGGGCGCAATTCACGGCGGCGCTTCAGTTCTAAGTTGGAAAACCATATACGAAAAGAGGGCTTCGGCCCTTTTTTCGTATCGCGCGCAAGCGCCGGATGTCGAAAGGGGAGAGGGATGCGCGTAACCGTTGAGCTTGAGAACGGGCTTTTGCCTGACAGGTTCGGGAAATACGCCCCGGAGGAATACACGGTGGACGGAAATCCTGTCCGTTCGTTTCCTTTCGAGGTGACGGACGTGCCGGAGGGCGCGCGATCGCTTGCGCTTGCGTTCGTCGATTGGGACGCCATTCCCGTGGGCGGATTCTGCTGGATTCACTGGCTTGCCTGCAATATTGCGCCCGACGCAACCCGTATTCCCGAAAATGCAAGCGCGTCGGGAGCCGTGCCTTGCGTTCAGGGATCCAACAGCAACTGGTCGCCTCTTGCCGGCGGAAGCTCCAACCCGCAGGTGACGCAACGCTATTCCGGACCGTACCCTCCAGACAAGACGCATGTCTACACGCTGACCGTCTATGCGCTCGATTGCGAGCTCGACCTTCCCGAGGGGTACTACCTTAACGAGTTTCGCCGCGCCATCCAGGGCCACGTGTTGGCTCGGGCGTCCGTCGAGTTTCCCAGCCGAGCGTAGGGGAGCGCCGCCGCATGGGCCGAGTCGAAAGCGTCGTTCACCCGATCGAGCCGGTGTTCAACGAGTCTTCGCGCGTACTTGTCTTGGGAACCATGCCTTCGCCGGCTTCGCGCAGGGCGGGCTTTTACTACGCCCATCCCCAAAATCGCTTCTGGAAGGTCTTGGCGGCTTTGTTCGACGAGGTAGAACCAAAAGGCACCGATGCCCGCGCGCAGTTTGCGCTACGGCACCATATTGCGCTTTGGGACGTGTTGGCCTCGTGCACCATCGAAGGCGCCTCGGATGCAAGCATTGCGAATCCCGTCCCCAACGATCTGGAGCGCATCGTGCGAATCGCCTCGATTTCCACGGTGTTCACCACGGGAAGAAAAGCCGAAGAACTTTTCAAGCGCTATGCAAGGAAAATGATCCCGGAAGCAAATTTTGTGCCGCTTCCTTCGACAAGCGGAGCAAATGCTCGCATGAGCCTGGATACCCTCATAAGTGCGTATCAGCCGCTGTTGCAAGCCGTTTATCCAGGTGATAGCGGTATAGGGGAGAAAAAGCCCGCCGACTCTATATCCATGCAAGAGGGTCAAAGTGAGGAGGAATGATGGAGACACACCCGGAGGCGTGTAGATGGTTGACACGGTTTGAATCCTAGCGTATTATTCTCCTGCTCGCTCGTTCGGGACAAACGAAAGAGCGGCAGGCAGCTTGATAAATACACATGAATTGAGCAGCGAATTATGGGCGTGTGCCCGAGTGGCTAAAGGGGACGGGCTGTAAACCCGTTGGCTATGCCTACCTAGGTTCGAATCCTAGCGCGCCCACCATCTTTCGCCTGTGTAGCTCAGTCGGTAGAGCACTTCCTTGGTAAGGAAGAGGTCGTCGGTTCAAGTCCGATCGCAGGCTCCATGCTAAATGGCGGTGTAGCTCAGTTGGTCAGAGCACACGGTTCATACCCGTGGCGTCACTGGTTCAAATCCAGTCACCGCTACCATTTGCATTATTCCGCGTCCGCTTTGTCGGACGCGTCGTTATTTTTTGTTTTGTTTTCGCGAAAGCGAACCCTATAAGGAGGATGACACATGGCTAAGGAGAAGTTCGAGCGTTCCAAGCCGCATGTTAACATCGGCACCATCGGTCACGTTGACCACGGCAAGACGACGCTGACGGCTGCTATTTCCAAGACGCTGTCCGAGAACGACGGCTCTCACGGCACCGCTCACGCCGACTTCACGGCTTTCGAGAACATCGACAAGGCCCCCGAAGAGCGCGAGCGCGGCATCACGATCTCCATCGCTCACATCGAGTACGAGACGGAAGCTCGCCACTACGCTCACGTTGACTGCCCCGGTCACGCTGACTACGTCAAGAACATGATCACGGGTGCTGCTCAGATGGACGGCGCCATCCTGGTTATCGCCGCTACCGACGGCCCCATGGCTCAGACCCGCGAGCACATCCTGCTCGCCCGTCAGGTCGGCGTTCCCTACATCGTCGTCTTCCTGAACAAGTGCGACATGGTCGACGACGAGGAGCTCCTCGAGCTCGTCGAGATGGAAGTTCGCGAGCTGCTCGACAGCTACGAGTTCCCCGGCGACGACACCCCGATCATCCGCGGCTCCGCTCTCAAGGCTCTTGAGGGTGAGAAGGAGTGGCAGGACAAGGTTTGGGAGCTCATGGACGCCGTTGACTCCTACATCCCGACGCCGGAGCGCATGGTCGACAAGCCGTTCCTGATGGCTGTTGAGGACACCATGACCATCACCGGTCGTGGCACCGTTGCCACCGGCCGTGTCGAGCGTGGCGTGCTGCACGTGAACGACCCGCTGGAGATCATCGGTATCAAGGAAACCGCTAACACGGTTTGCACCGGTATCGAGATGTTCCGCAAGCTGCTCGACGAGGCTCAGGCTGGCGACAACATCGGCTGCCTGCTCCGCGGCGTCAAGCGCGAGGACATCGTTCGCGGCCAGGTTCTCTGCAAGCCCGGTAGCGTGACCCCGCACACCGAGTTCGAGGGCCAGGTCTACATCCTGACGAAGGAAGAGGGCGGCCGCCACACGCCGTTCTTCGACGGCTACCGTCCGCAGTTCTACTTCCGCACGACGGACGTGACGGGCGTTGCCCACCTTCCCGAGGGCACCGAGATGGTCATGCCGGGCGACAACATCGAGATCAAGGGCGAGCTCATTCACCCGATCGCGATGGAAGAGGGCCTGCGCTTCGCTATCCGCGAGGGTGGCCGCACGGTTGGCTCCGGTCGCGTGACCAAGATCATCAAGTAGCACCCTGTTTCACCGGTTAACCTTATGCGGGGCCCGCATCAGCGGGCCCCGTTCATGAGAATTCATGTGTATGCGATTCGAGCGCCGTTCGGATTAGGTAAAAGGAGAATTCATGCGTACGTTGGTCACCTTGGCATGCACGGAGTGCAAGCGCCGCAATTACACGACCAAGAAGAACAAGCAGAACAATCCCGACCGTATCGAGTTGAAGAAGTACTGCAAGTGGTGCCAGTGCCACACGGTGCATAAAGAGACCCGATAGCGCGTCTGAGGTTTGCACGAGCATAGGCCAGTAGCTCCAATTGGTAGAGCGGCGGTCTCCAAAACCGCATGTTGGGGGTTCGAGTCCCTCCTGGCCTGCCAGCTCGAGATATGAGCAGCTTGCATTCAGGTTGCTTGGATGAGCAGCTTGGAATCAGGCTGCTTGTTTGGCGTTTAGACGGATAACGATCCCCGGTTAAGGAATCAGATGGCGAAGAAATCAAAGACACAGCGTGCGAAGGCTTCTGCTGCTCGTGCTGCTCGCAAGGAGCAGGCGCAGCTTCAGGCTGCCGAAGCCGAGGCGAACAAGGTCGCTGAGGCGGACGCTGTTGAAACTGAAGCGCCCAAGAGGAAGTTCTTCAAGAAATCCCAGAAGAACGAAACGTCCGTGAACGACGGCAAGCAGGACAAGGCGCAGCGCAAGGAACTTGAGAAGAAGGCTGAGAAGAAGCCGGCGAAGAAGCGCCGCTTCGGTTTTCTCAAGGACGTGCGCTCTGAGCTGAAGCGCGTTACCTGGCCGACTAAGCAGGACGTGCTCCGTTGGAGCGTTGTCGTGGTTGTTGCCTTGTTGTTCTTCGGCGTGTACGTCGCCGTGCTCGACAACGTCGTTATCACGCCGTTGTTGGTTGCGATTTCTGGTTTGGGGGCTTAGCAGATGGCTAAGAAGTGGTACGTCCTGCATACGTATTCAGGATACGAGAACAAGGTTAAGAAGAACCTCGAGACGCGCATCGAAACGATGGGTCTTGAGAACAATGTGTTCGCTATCGAAATCCCGACGGAGACGGTCACCGAGATCAAAGAGGGCGGTCGTCGCGTCGAGAGCGAGAAGAAGGTGTTCCCCGGATACGTTCTCGTCCGTATGGACTTGGACGATCGTAGCTGGGCCGCAGTTCGCAACACGCCGGGCGTAACCGGATTCGTGGGCGCGGACGGCAACCCTGCTCCTCTTACGCGCGAAGAGTACAACAAGATCATGAAGCGCACGGACACGAAGAAGAAGCCTGCGGTTTCTTCGAGCCTGGAAGTGGGCCAATCGGTCAAGGTTGTGTCGGGTCCCCTCGCCGAGTTCGATGGCGTGGTTTCCGAGGTGTCGCCTGATGCGGGCAAGGTGAAGGTTATGGTCTCCATCTTCGGCCGCGAAACTCCTGTCGAGCTTTCGTTCGATCAGGTGGCGAAGATCTAAAGGTGCGAACAAAAGCGGCTTCGCGTGCCCGCGTGGACCGGGGCTTCTCACTCGAAACCAGCCGCTTTGTTGATAGAAACAACGTTTAACTTTATGTGTGACAGTCAGCTGAAAGGATAGTTCACCATGGCTGAAAAGAAGCAAACCGGCTTTATCAAGCTTCAGATCCCCGCGGGTGCCGCGAACCCGGCTCCTCCGGTTGGCCCGGCGCTCGGCGCTCAGGGCGTCAACATCATGCAGTTCTGCCAGGCGTTCAACGCTCAGACGCAGGACCAGTCCGGCACCATCATCCCGGTTGAGATCACGGTGTACGAGGACAAGTCCTTCACCTTCGTGTGCAAGACTCCTCCGGCGGCCGTGCTCATCAAGGAGAAGCTGGGCATCAACAGCGGTTCCGGCATCCCGCAGCTGCAGTCCGTCGGCACGTTGACCGAGGACCAGCTCCGCGAGATCGCCGAGATCAAGCTCCCGGACCTCAACGCCAACACGGTTGAGGCTGCCATGGAGATCATCGCCGGTACGGCGCGCAGCATGGGCGTGCGCATCGAAGGTCGCGAGATGAAGAAGAAGTACGTGCCTTCCAAGAAGGTTGCCGCTATGCTCCAGGGCAAGACGATCGACTAACGACGTCTTCTGCAATGCGTGATCGCAGCTGCGCATGATGTGCGCAGCTGCTTTGACGATACAGGAAAGTGGAAGGGCGCTTCGCGTCCGCTACACACCACGAAAGGAAACATCATGAAAATGTCCAAGAACTACCGTGCGGCTCTCGAGAAGATCGGCGAGTCCACCTACGCTCCGCTCGAAGCGTTCAGCCTTGTGAAGGAGGTTTCGACGGCTAAGTTCGACCAGACCGTTGAGGCTCACTTCCGTTTGGGCATCGACACCCGTCAGGCTGATCAGCAGCTGCGTGGTACCGTGAGCCTGCCGAACGGCTCGGGCAAGACGGTTCGCGTTGCTGTGTTCGCTGAGGGCGAGGCTGCCCGCGCCGCCGAGGAAGCCGGCGCCGACATCGTGGGCACCGATGAGCTGGTTCAGCAGATCCAGGCTGGCGAGTTCAACTTCGACGCCGCTGTTGCGACGCCCGACCAGATGGGCAAAGTTGGTCGTCTGGGCAAGATCCTGGGCCCCCGCGGCTTGATGCCGAACCCCAAGCTGGGCACAGTGACCAACGACGTCGTCAAGGCCATCAACGAGCTCAAGGGCGGCCGCGTGGAGTATCGTGCAGACCGCTACGGTATCGCTCACGTTGTCATCGGCAAGGCCAGCTTCACGGCTGAGCAGCTTGCTGAGAACTACGGCGCCGTGTACGACGAGATCCTGCGTATGAAGCCGGCTGCGGCCAAGGGCAAGTACGTGAAGTCGATCTCCGTCTCCGCCACCATGACGCCGGGCGTTTCCGTTGACTCGGGCGTGACCCGCAACTACACGGAAGCCGCTGCCGAATAAGCTGCACTGTTAGACGTTAAAGAAAAGGGACCTGCGGGTCCCTTTTCTTTTACCCTCTTTTAAGATCTCAATGTGATATCATGTTGGTATCGACAATCTGAGAAAGGAACCGTCATGTCCGTTGAAAAGACCGTTCACGTGCGAAGCGGCTGGCCGATGTTGGTGTTGACGCTGGTTTTGGTCGTCGCGTTTGCTTCGATAATCGCTACGGGGGCTACCATGCTTCCTCCCGACGATGCTCCGGTGACCACCACAGCGCAGGCGCTTGGCGTCGGGCTGCTTGTTTCAGGCATCGTGGGAGTATGCATCGTTCCGTTGATTCTGCTCATGGGCTTCTTCACCATTCAGCCGAACCAGGCGCGCGTTCTCATCCTGTTCGGCGACTACAAGGGCACGGTGCGAGACGAAGGCTTCCATTGGGCGAACCCGTTCTACTCGCGTAGTGCTGGCAGCACGGCTGATCCCGCTACGGGCAAAGCCGTGCCCATGAATACGAAGATCTCGCTGCGCGCTCGCACGTACAACGGCGACCACTTGAAGGTGAACGACAAATGTGGCAACCCCATCGAGATCGCAGATGTCGTTGTTTGGCGCGTTGAGAACACGGCGAAGGCTTTGTTCGACGTGGACGACTACAATTCCTACGTGCACACGCAAAGCGAAACGGCTTTGCGGCACGTGGCTACCGCGTACGCTTACGATCAGATGCCCGGCGAGCCCGAGGATGGGATCACGCTCCGCAGCAACATCGAGGAGGTTTCCGCCGCCCTTAAAGAAGAGCTTTCGGTGCGCTTGGAAAAGGCCGGCGTGGTGATTGACGACGCGCGCCTTACGCACCTTGCGTATGCGCCGGAGATCGCTCAGGCGATGCTGCGTCGCCAGCAGGCTGACGCGGTGATCGCTGCGCGTGAGAAGATCGTGCAGGGTGCCGTGGGCATGGTCGATATGGCGCTTTCCGAGCTATCCAGCAAGAACGTGGTAGACTTGGACGACGAGCGCAAGGCCGCTATGGTTTCGAACCTGATGGTGGTCCTTTGCGGAGACTCTGACGCGCAGCCCGTGCTGAACACGGGCACGCTCTACCAGTAAAAGGAATCGGCGCACCCAGGCTTGCTCCCGGGTGCGCCGATGCGGTGACGATATGGCGAAACGCAAACAATACCCCTTGCGCGTGGACCCCGCTTTATGGGAGGCCATCGAGCGCTGGGCTGCTGACGATCTGCGCAGCGTGAACGCGCAGGTGGAGTTTATCTTGCGTCGTGCGTTGAGCGAAGCGGGCAGGTTGAAGCCTCCGCCCCCGCGCGACGAAACCGACCTTGGGTAAAAGGGGGACGGGGCCGACGATTCGTGTTTGACATCGGAACGAACACGAGCCGTCGGCCCCGTCTTCTCGTTTTGCTCTGCATGCGCGTTTCGCAACGATCGGCTCCTCTTTCGGAGAAGCGTCTTCTCGTTGATCGATTCGCTATGATTTTCAAAAGGAAGCCGCTACACTGGGGCAAAGGAGCGCCCGACGTGCGGTGCGTTGCGCGCTCGGCGCCAAAACGCTTCGAGGTTAGGAGATCTGCATGGAGGCTTCCGTTTACCCGAATCAACCCGAAACGCTGCAGGAAACCGTGGCTTTGCTGGAGAGGGCGTACTTGTACGCGTATCCGCTGGTGCTCATGGGCGTCATCAAAGACCGGACGACGAACGTGGTGGTCCCCGACGCGGAGCACGCTCCCATCAACCAGCTGTTCCATGCTCAAGCGCTGGCGACGCCCGATATGGTGAGCTTGACGCGTCCGAACGTGGATACGGTGTACTCGCAGGCTTATCTGGACCTGGGGGCCGAGCCGATTTTGCTGTACAAGCCCGCCACGGATCGTTACTGCTCGATTCAGACGTTCGATGGGTACTCCAACACGCCCGTAGTGCTTGGTACGGGCGGAGTAGGGGGCAGCGATGCTGCAACCTACGCGTTTGTTGGACCGTTCTGGTCGGGCGAGCTTCCGCAGGGCGTGACCAAGGTCTCCATGCCCACGAATTTCGTTTGGCTGCTGCTTCGCACGAAGTGCTTTGGCGTTGACGACCTGCCGGGCGTACGAGAGGCCCAGCAGGGCATGAGAATGTACCCGCTTTCAGCCCACGCGCTGGACGAGGGCGCGGGGTACGCGTGTCCGAAGGGGTCGTACTATCCTGCGTACGACTACGTTCCCTTGGAGTTCATACAACGGCTTTCCGTCCAGGATTTCTTCACGCGCTTCAACGGGCTGGCTTCGGGCAACCCGGGAGCCCCCGAGGACGCCCCGACGCTGGCGCAATTCGAAACCGTAGGCATCGGCGCAGGGTTGACGTTCGACATCGCTGCCTTGGGGGAAGGCGTTGCCGAGGCGGCTGCGTATCTGCCGACGCTTCTGGATCGCGATTTCTCGTCGGCTCATGCCAGCACCACCGTTTCGAACGGCTGGATGTTCATGGACGATCGCGTGGGCACGTTCGGCACCGATTACGCGTATCGCGCTGTGGTGGCGTTCGGCGGATTCGCCAATCCCGTGACCATGGCGGTGTATCCGTCGATGGTCGTGGATGCTGCAGGGAACCCCTTGCGCGGCGACAAGTCGTACCGCCTGCATTTTGGCCGCGGGCGAAACCCCGCCCCATGCAAGCGAGGGATGGTGGTCGCTTACAGCCTACACCGAAGCGGGCCGGTTGATACCCAACGAGCTAAACCGTTACAACATCGGCGAGGTGGACGACCTGCCCTTCAACGAGGACGGATCGCTCGATCTGTATCTTCAGGCTGAAGGGCCCGCAGACGATCGCGTGCGCTTCTGGCTGCCTTTGTGCGAAGACGTATTCTCGTTGACGATGCGCATCTACCTCCCGGACGAGCGCGTGCTTTCTTTCGACTGGAAGCTTCCGCCGCTTGAAGCCGTATAGCCCGACCTTGTGCACGACCGTCGTGCGAGCTGCGGTGCGATCGACTTGCGGCGGCAAGCTGCGAGGGAGCCGGGGCCGTAGGGTTCGGAAGGGGTGCTATACTGGTCGGCGACAAGAGAACAGGCACGTTAGAGGCAAGGTGCGTTGAAAGTATGATCATAAAGAAGTCGAAGGCCGAGATCGAGGCCATGAAGGAAGCCGGTCGCATTTCGGCTTTGGTGCTGCGCGAGGTGGGATCCCATGTTCGAGCGGGCGTGTCCACGCTTGAGCTGGACGAGCTGGCGGAAACCATCATCCGTGCAGAAGGCGGCATACCTGCGTTCAAAGGCTACGGCGGATTTCCCGGTTCGATTTGCGCATCGGTGAACGACCAGATCGTGCACGGCATCCCTTCCGCGAACGTGGTGCTCAAAGACGGCGACATCCTGTCCGTCGATACGGGTGCGACGGTTGACGGCTGGGTGGGGGACAACGCCTGGACCTACCCCGTAGGGAAGATTTCGGCCGAAAAGCAGCGCCTGCTCGAGGTGACCGAGCGGTGCATGTGGGCGGGCCTTGACGCTGCTCGGCTCGGCAATCGCCTGGGCGACATCGGGCATGCGGTGCAGTCCATCGCCGAAGCGGCGGGCTTCGGCGTGGTGCGCGAGTACGTGGGGCACGGCATTGGACGCGACATGCACGAGGATCCCAACGTGCCGAACTTCGGCCGGAAGCATACGGGCGTCAAGCTTGAGGTTGGCATGGTGCTGGCTATCGAACCTATGGTGAACGTGGGAACGTACAAGACGCGCGTGATGCCCGACGGGTGGCTGGTGTGCACGCGCGACGGCCTGCCTTCGGCTCACTTTGAAAAGACCGTGGCAATCACCGAAGACGGTCCGCTTATCCTGACCACGGAAGAGGGGCACGAGCGCCCGGTGTGATCGCCTAAAGACTCTATGCAAAACGGAAGGCCCTCATGACGAGGGCCTTCCGTTTGGAGGGGGGAGGGACGGTTGGCTTAGGCGCCGTAGTACTTCATGGCTTCCTGAGCGGCTATGCGACCCGTCACGGTGCCCATGCACATGGAGGCGCCGCTTACGGCATAGCGCATGTAGAACAGCTCGGCGTTAGCGATGGTGCCGCCACCGTACAGGCCGGGGATGGGCTTGCGATCCTTGTCGAGCACTTCCGCCTTGGTGCTGATGGCAAGCTGGCCGAACGAGTCGTTGGTGTTCGGCGTGATCTGGACGGCGTAGAACGGCGCCTGCACGACGGGCTGAAGATCTTCGGGCTTCTTATGGAAGGCCGGGTCCTCGCCAGCTTCGCAGAGCTTGTTGTACTGCTCGATCGTCTTCGTCAGGGGATAGCCGGGCAGACCTGCTTGCTCGGCAAGCTCTTCGATGGTGTCGGCGGTGTTGACGACGCCCTTTTCGACGCCCTTCTTCAGCAGCTCCATGCGCTTGTCGGTCTGCTGCGAGTCGCAGATGATGAAGAACTCTTTACGGCCGCTCTGAATGAACGGCGTGAAGTAGTCGAATTGGCTGGTCATGGATTCGTTCGCGCAACGGTAGCCAAGGTCGGTTACGAACACGCCCGTGTTGATCATGCGCAGCTGCGACAGCTCGTCGTTGAGCGGCAGGGGCTCTTTGCCCACCAGGTGGATCTGCGAAAGGCCGCCCTTGAGCAGCGTGAGGGCTCCGGCGTCTTTGCCCAACTCGATGCCGTCGCCCGTGTTGCTGGGGCTCGAGAAGGTGTGCCAGCCCACCGTGCCGGGTGCGTACAGCTCTTTCGACCAGTCCTGACCGTCGAACCCGCCGGAAGCCAGCATGACCGCTTTGGCGGAAATCGTGTACTCGGTGTCGCCCTGGCGCGCGACCACGCCGGTTACCTTGCCGTTTTCGGTGAGGATCTTGATAGCGCGCGTTTCCATCATGACTTCAGCGCCGTTTTCCTCGGCTTTGGCGATGAGCGTATCGATAATGCCCTTGCCTCCGTTGGTGGATACCATGGAGCGGTCGGACACGCCGTCGCCGGGCTTCTTCTTAAAGTCGCAGCCGAAGCCGACCAGCCAGTCCATGGCCGCGCCGCCGTTTTCCGCCACCATGCGGCAGATGTCCATGTTCGCGTCTCCGTCGGACTGATCGAACAGGAACTGGGCGATTTCTTCAGGGGTGCCGTAGTTGGTAAGGCCCATGTCGTCTTGCTTCTTGGAGCCGCAGCAGTAGAAGTTGCCGGTGCAGATGGACGAGTCGCCGCCCGAAACGGAGTGCTTTTCGAGCACGATGACGCGCGCGCCTGCGAGAGCTGCTTCGGTGGCGGCGCTCATGCCGGCGATGCCGCTGCCGATGACTACGATGTCGGTGTCCTTCGATTCCTGGGACTTGGCCGGCGTCTCTGCAACTGCCTGAACGGTATCCGCTTTGGCCGTGTTGCCGCTTCCGTTCGAAGCGCCGTCGGATTCCTGCGCGGCGGAGCCGGTGCTTGCCTGCGGTGCGCAGCCGGCAAGTCCGCTGCCGGCAACTACGGCAGCCGTTGCGCCCAAGCCGAGCAGAAACGACCGACGCGTGAATCCTTGCGATGCAGCCTCGGCAGCTTCGATACCCTTGTTGTGCATGATGTCCTCCCAATCCTTGCGGTTTCGCGAACCTCCCTGTTCGCTCTGGGCCCATCATACGAACGGAGGAATCTCGAACCAGCACCAAAAGGGGTGGGGAAGGTGAAATCGTCAAGCAAAGCCGCCCACCCTCCATAATGGAGGGTGGGGCTGGCGACTGCTTTTTGAATGCTTTGACCTGCGAAAATCGATGCGGCAAGACGCCTATAGCGCCGTGCGGTCGCGATAAAGCTCAACGCGATCGATAAGGTCTTGCTTGTCGATCGATCCTGTTTTTTGATAGACGTTGTGGATGTAGCCCTTGATGGTGTTGGGCGACAAGCCAAGCTCGGCTGCGATGTAGGTGCGTGTTCGTCCCTGGCAGAGCAAGGCGAGGACTTCGCTCTCGCGTGCGGTCATGGCGTGCTTGTCTGCGAAGGCCCGAAGAAGCGCGGCGGGGTCCTCGCGGTTTTCGGGCGCGGGCGAGTTTGCTTGGCTTGCATGTTCGGAGTTGTCCGCCTGCTTTTGGATTCTGCGTTCGAGCCGCGTGGACAAAACGGGGTTCATGGCCAGCACGAACAGGGAGGTGAGCGATATGAGGGCCAGCCCGGTTGCGGGGCTGCCCTGGGCCAAGACCCGCGCCCCTAGGGCCACGCCGGCAAGAATGAGCAAGCCGCCGATGCCCAGTGCGGTTCCCAGGTACACCCAAAGCGACACGTTGTCACGTTCGCTGAGCTGGCATACGATGATGCGCACGTTCATGCAGGAAAGATAGAAGGCTACGAATACCAGCACGGTCGCGGCGATGTGCGCCGCAGGCGAGGTGACGAAGGGCAGCGCGACAAGGGCGATGGCCACGATGGGGAACAGCATGCCGTACAGGTCCGACACCTGAACGGCTCGTTTGCGCAAAAACGAAGCGCCCAGCATGATCATCGAGGCCACGACGATTCCCAGCATGGCTTGCGCCTGGATGGGAATGATGTCGGTTTCGGCAGTGGCAGCAACCTGGCTGACGGCTCCGAACGCGAACGAGAACACCGCCAGATACGAAACGGCTTTCACGAAATCGATGACGCCTGCTTCCGAGATGCTGATGCGCCTTCCCGCCGCTTCAAGCTCCTGCCGAGCGATCAAAGGCACCGCCGACACGATGATTATGGTAAGCGCGAATGCAAGCTCCATGATTCCGCTTGCCCAGAAGATGATGGTCGCCGCGATTCCGCCTATCAGGTAGGCTAGGGGGATCGCGCGCGCCAGGGAAGGGCCGCCTTCTCGCGAAAGCGCGGATATTCGCCCTATCCATCCCAATTCCGCAGTTGCAAGACCGTATCCGATACTGCCCGACACCACGATGGCGTAGAGCCATCCGCCCTCGATTGCCCCAAGAAGCCGAGCAAGCATGAGCGCGTTGCCAAGGAACGCCGCACCGAATGCCGTGGCCATGCGCAGGCGATGCTCCGCCTTGCGGCGAAACACGTGAAGGGCCGCCGTGATCAGCATAGTGGCCGTGTACGCGATGAAGAAGAGCGCGCCGAACGAGTTCCCGGCTCCGTGCGAAAGACTCATTTCCTGCAGAAACGTGCTCGATATCATGAGCGGGAACGTGAGCCCGCACACAATGCCGTAGCCTGCGGAGACCGTGATCAGGCTGCGAAAGCCGTGGTGCACGTTGCTGCTTCCCGTGCTCGAAGTGGCATGGGCGTCCATGTTACTTCAGCTGCTTGCCGTCGGTATCCCAGTAGAAGCGCTTGAACTTCGGGATTTGGTTCAGGTGCATGATGCGTGCCCACATGTTGTGCATGAACGAGTCCGACCCGTAATGCAGCGGGTAGGGCTCGGCTGTGCGACGCAGCACGTCAAGGGCTTGTTGCAGGCGCGCGCGGTTCTCCATGCTGCGGTCGAGCACGTAGCGGGGCACACAACTGTACACGAACGGGTCGTACGCTTCGCGGTAGTCGATGCGCTCTCCCAAGATGAATTCCCGCACGATGAGCGTGACGAAGTTCACGCCGCCCAAGCTCATGTAGTAGGTGTTGCGCCCGCAGCGCGTGTTCACCTCGAAGAACCGGAAGGATCCGTCGCGCTCGTCGTACTTGATGTCGAAGTTCGCGAATCCTCGGTACCCGATGCGGGCGAGCATGCTCTTTGCGGCCTCGATGATGGCTTCTTCGCGTTCCCCCATGATGCACAGCGGGTTGCCGAGCGCGGTGGGGTCGTGGTCTTGAAGGCATACGACGCCGCCCGACACCACGCGCATGTCTCCCGACGCGTCCGAGAACGTGGTGAGCGTGCGGATGGCGTCGTCGCCGCCGGGGATGAAGTCTTGCAACACCAGTTCGTTGTTGTAATCGGACGTGCGGATGCTGCGCCACACCTGGGCAAGCTCTTCCGGCGTCTCGATCTCGTAGATCTTGCGCCATCCCTCGATGGTGGCGTCTTGGAACTGCGCCGAGTTCGAGGGTTTGGCGATAAGCGGGTAAGGGAAGTCGTGCACGGGCAGCTCGTCGGGACCGTTTTCGCCGCAGTCGAAGTACCAGGTGCGCGGGTAGGGGATGCCCAGTTCTTCGCACAGTTCGTAGAAGCGCCGCTTCTGCGTGATCTCGTCAAGCAGATCGAAATCGATGTAGGGGACCGTGTAGCCTGCGGCCTCCAGGCGCGCCTTCCCGGCGGACAGCATGCGCGCGTGGCAGTCGTCGCAACCTAGGACCAGCAGCACGCGGTCGGGATCTTCGGCGTGCGTCTGCGCGGCAACGCGCTCGAGCGCATCGTACAGGCCTTCCGGATCGTGGATGAGCGGCTCCAGGCGATAGTCGGTGAAGCGGCTGCTCGACAGCATCTTGATGTCCTGCGTTGCCAGCACGATGGTGCGTTCGACTTGGTAAGCGCGATGGAGTTCTCGCACGTAGCTGTACGCCAGGATGTCGCCGCCTACGACGACGGGCTGCAAGCGATGTCGCACGTCGGCAGGGTTCGTGATGCGGGGGTTCTGCACGGTCATTCTTGAATCTCCTTGTGGGTCGAAATCTTGCCTATTATCCCACAGTGCGCGCGGCGGCGGCTGCGTTTCGCGAAAGTGCCCATATCGCGTTTTCGTGCTTTCGCCGCCGCGCGTTTCGACGGTGGGGCCGAGGTTCTGTCAAAACCAGCGAGTTTTGCGGCGATTTTTCGCCCTGTCGAGGCAATGTGGTTATGAGCGTTTTTTATCATGCCTGATCACAGGTTTGCAGGTTGGGTTTATTCTGGGTTGAGGACCAGCAAAACTCTTCCGTTTTGACAAACTTGCAACGTTCAAGCGGGACGCGCTCCGCCACAACGTGCGCGGTCCGCTTGCTGACGGGCTTGGTCCCGCGCGCCCGCGTCGCGCCGGTTCTTGCGCCTGCGTCGCACCGGCCCCCGCGCCCGCCGCGCCTGCGTCGCACCCGCCGCGCCCCCCCTTGTCACGACAGGGCTCGCCGTCCTGTTCGCTATGCCCGATAC
>NZ_DBFOSR010000118.1:0-26224 GCF_048427265.1 Paraeggerthella sp. | reverse complement strand
TAATTACTACTGGTGAAAAGCGATATCCTAAGGAAGATCGTCCTTTTGAAGAAAAAGCTACAGTGCCCGAGAGGTTAGGAAAAATAAAGAGTAAGTACTTTCAAAGCATACGTAACTTTACGAATCAGTTTGTAGGGGTCCTCGTTAAGGATGAGCAAAAACAAAGATTGGCTATGGTTAACCTTACGACAGCCCAAAGTACTCTTGTGACAATGCAGAATTACTTTGCAGAAATCGCAATTGATTTTGGCTTCCAGGAAAGACAGTTAGCTCTTTGTGTTATGGAGACACAAAGCATAGAGCGACTAATAATGTGCTGTAGCTACTACCAGGCACATTCGCCAAATAAGTATTTTAATAAATATCAAATTAGGAATTGGTATGACGGGCATTGTCGGGATGAGAGAAAGATAGCAGAAGACGGATTGTCGAAATTAGAATCCAAGTATTCGATTCATTTTCCTGATCAAATTTACACCACTGACATGTTGAGCTATTATCCCATCATAGTTGGTGATTTTGATATGACATCGGAAGACAATTTAACCGAATGTCTTCTGGGCTGTATCGCATTTTCGGATGCTCCCTTTGATTACCTAGTCATTTTATCTGCAAACGAGTCCGAAGAAATAAACCCTATTGCTTTACAGTTCCCTCGACGGATGTTCGTTGACATCAAGAAGGCAATCGAATCAGGGAATCATTCATTGCTTGATGAACTGATGCCTCCATTTCCTGTGGACGTGACAGCGCAAATGCTCGACTGCTTTATTGAAAAATATGATTTGCCTGAAAAAAACTCCATCGATGTCGATCAACTTCCCATAGGAGATGTTGCAGAAGAACTATGGACATATTCTAAATCTGTGGAGTTGTTGACGGAGCCGGAAGATGCCTTCTATCTTGCAGTTGAAACACAGGGTATTCAGACCAACATCGCGGGAATGCTTCGTTTATTGAAGAGCAAGCTTCCATCCGAAGATGTCGATTGGTTAATGGAAATTTGTAATGGTGTATTCTCTGGCAAAAAATTTGATGACATTATATTTAACAATGTTATTGAGCATTTCGTACAGAAGAAGATTGAGCAGTAAAACCTTCGTCTCTTGATTGATTTAGCGGACGCTGTCTGCTGAATCGAAGGAAAAGAATGTTGATAGCATAGCTATTGAAAATGCCAGACTATGACTGGCATTTTCCAACTAAAATTGTATAAATAAGTACAATACGCAAAAACAGAAATACATTTTTGTCGTGTGCTTGACATACGTATGCCGAAGAAGATGCACCGACGTTTTGCTTACTCCGCGCGCCAGGTTGTAGTTGTGAATGGCGTGATAGAGTCCGTTCGGATTGAGCTTCTTCTCTGTGTAAGTGCTGAAGAACACGTACCCTTCCTCTGTCGCGGGGCTTATGCTCTGCCACGTCATGAGGTCGAGCATGGCATCGGTAGGGACGGGCACGTAGTATTGCTCGTTGGTCTTGGTGTGCCGGAGGATGCAAACATGCTTTTCCAGATCGATATCGCACCATTTCACGTTAACGGCGGTTGAGAGTCTCACGCCGGTTCGAACGATGAAGCTGATAGCCGCCCACGTTCTCCATTCGGTCAAATCGTCGGTCTTGGGCTGCATGAGCAACACGTCCAATTCGGCTTGGCTGTAGGGCGTTTTCAGAGTCATATCCGCTTTGGGGAGGCTGATCTTGAAGGGCTTCACCCAGCCCCGCTCTTCGTCCATGCACCAATACAAAAACGTTCGAATGGACTTCACCTTCGTCTGAACCGACGTGTCCATGTTGCCGAGTTCGTTTCGGAGTATGCCCTCCCATGTTTCGACATGGAGCTTCCTGATGCTTCCGATGGCGAAAAAGAGGGGAGAAGCCGTTCTTTGTTTTGAGCTTGCGGGATTGCCGCCCATGCACCAGCTTACGAACTCCTGCACGTGGCAAACGTAGGTCTGTATCGTTTTGGCTCGGCATCCTTGCTGTCTTTTTGAGAACAGGAACTGATCGAACGCCTGTTGACAGGTGATTTCGTTCGCTGTCTTTCCTTCGATATCGCACGGCGCGACGTTCACTGAATTGAGTGTTTTAGGGCTGATTTTCCTGACCATTTTTCCTCCCGTTTTCAGGCGATAACGGCAGGATGTTTAAGTAATTAGACAGGAGGCCAAGTAGGATGAGAAACACTAAGAATTGCACTCTGAACAGGCAAAATGGATTCGAACCTGCGGCTTTCTGCTCCGGAGGCAGACGCTCTATCCCCTGAGCTACAAGGGCACGAGGGATGATTATACGCTATGATGATGCAAATCGGAAAAACAATGCAAGGAATTCTCACGAACATGAAGCAAACCATCGCTATCGATCGCATGGGCTACGGCTCCGAGGCCGTCGGCCGTCTTGACGACGGGAAAACGGTATTCGTCGAAGGCGGTGCGCCGGGGGATGTGGTCACCATCGAGATCACGGAAGAGAAGCCGGCGTTCGCCCGCGCGCGCATCCTGACGATCGAGGAAGCGTCGCCTGCGCGCCAGATGCCCGTCTGCGCGCACGCTGCTTCGTGCGGGGGGTGCGCCTGGGCCCATCTGTCTTACGAGGCGCAGCTGAAGGCCAAACGGGACAACGTGGCGGCGGCGCTCGTGCGCACGGCGCACGTCGATCGCGAGCGCGCGGAGGAGCTGGTACGGCCCTGTCTGCCCAGCAAGCGCCAGTGGGGCTATCGCAACAAGCTGGAGCTGGGCGCGCGGTTCGACGATTGCGGCACGTTTCTGCTGGGCTTTCACCGCGAGGGAACGCACGACATAGCCACGCCCGAAACCTGTCCTCTGGCTGCCAAGGCCATCGAGAAGGCGCCCAAATCGCTGCGCGGCGCGCTGCGATTCGCGCAGGGGTCGTCGGACCTGGGCATATTCCGCGTGGGCGTACGCGCGAGCATGCGGACGCGCGACGTGGAGATAGCGCTGTGGACCGAGCCCGGCGCGTTTCCGCGCGCCCACATGGCCAAGATGCTCAAAAGCGCGCTCAAGGCTACGAGCATCGTTCGCGTGATGGCCGATCCCGGCAAGGCCCGCAAGATCAAGGGCGTCGAGACCTTGGACGGGAAGGGCTGCTGGGAAGAGGAGCTGGCCGGTGCGCGTTTCTTGACGAGCGCCCCTTCGTTTTTCCAGGTGAACACCGCGCAGGCCGAGAAGCTGATCGCCGAGGTGATCGACGGTTTGGGCGGGCAGGCGTCCCTCGACGGCGCCTTGGTAGCCGACCTGTACGCCGGAGGCGGCACGTTCTCCGTTCCGCTGGCGCTTGCGGGAGCCGAAGTGATCGCGGTGGAGTCGGCCGGATCGTCCGTGCGCGACCTGCGCCGCAACGGCGACATGAACGGCGTGGACATCGAAGTGGTGGGGGGCGACGCAGCCCGCGAGCTGCCCGAGCTGGGCGAGCTTGACGCCTTGGTGGTGGACCCGCCGCGCGCGGGGCTCGCCGACGGCGTGGTCGAGAGCATCGCCGCCGCCGCGCCTGCGAAGGTCGCGTACGTGAGCTGCAATCCCGCCACGTGGGCGCGCGACGCGCAGCGCTTCGAGGCTAATGGCTACCGTCTGTGCCGGGTGCAGCCCGTCGACCTGTTTCCGCAGACGCACCACGTGGAAGTGGTCAGCGTGTTCGACCGCGTCGGCTGCTGACGCACGCGGCCGACGCCTTGCCGGGGCTCGAGGTTGACAAAAGGGCAAACGGGCGGCAACCGCTGGTTGAAACCGCATGGATGTTATAAGATTTTTGCCTGCATGGCCGGTTGACCTGCTAAACTTCTCCTTTGGTATGCAACGAACCATCCGGTCTGCATGCGGATGCACGACAACGTGACGAACGAGATAGAAGGAGCCGACATGGCGCAGTACACTCCTGAATACCAGCCGACGGGCGAAGAAGTCGCCGTCATCAAGACGTCGAAGGGCGACGTTCGCGTCCAGCTGGCGGGCAACGACGCCCCCATCCATGTGGGCAACTTCGTCGAACTGGCTCGCAAGGGCTTTTACGACGGCCTGAAGTTCCACCGTCACGTTCCGGGCTTCGTCATCCAGGGCGGCTGCCCGAACACGCGCGACCTCTCCTGCGACGAGGTTGTGGCGAAGGCTGGCAATCCGTTCGCCGGTCTGGGCACGGGCGGCCCCGGCTACACCATTAAAGAGGAATTCTCCACGAACCCCAACAACAAGCATGCTGACGGTGCGCTCGCCATGGCGCGCTCGCAGGATCCCAACTCCGCCGGTTCGCAGTTCTACCTGTGCCTGGGAGCTCAGCCCATGCTGGACTCGGGCTACACGGTGTTCGGCCAGACGGTCGACGGCATGGACGTTATCGGCCAGCTGCGCGTAGGCGACGAGATCCTGGGCATCGAGATCGAGAACGTGGCCGACTAACCGTCGTTCGCGCGTTTTCGCCAAGACCGAAGGAATCAGATGAACAACGAGTTATTCCAACAAGCCCGCGCCGCGTATGCGCGCAAAGACTACGAGAGCGCTCTGTCCACGTATGCGCAGTGCTTGCAGGATGCCAGCAGCCCCCTTGCCCCCGGCGAGATGGGCCAGCTGTACCATCAGATTGGAAACTGCCTGATCAAGCTTCGCAATCCCAACGAGGCCATCCATGCGTACACGCAGGCCACGGCCGATGCCGCGTACGACGCGTGCGGCGCGGTGAACTACAACTTGGGCATGGCCTACGCGGCGCTGCATGACTACGAGGACGCGGTCAAGCACTTCGAGATCGCCGTTTCCGATGCGAAGTACGATGCTTCGTACAAAGCGTACAGCGGCATGGGCAGCGCGCTCATGAAGCTGGGCAAGTCCGCCGAGGCGGGCGTGGCGTTTCGCGAGGCGGCGCTCGACGAGGGCAACCCCGATCCCACCAAGGCGCTTCTGAACCTGGGCGTGTGCTTCATGGCGCTTGACAGGCCGTCGGATGCCGTGGCGTCCTACGAGAGCGCGTTGCAGTTCGACATGGGATCCGACACGCGCAACAAGCTGTACGCGAACCTCGGTCAGGCGTACGTGGCGTGCGGCCAGATGCAGAAGGCCTCCGCGGCCTTCGAAGAGGCCATCGCCGACAAGACGTACTTCCTCTCCGACTCCGCCAGCGTTGACTACCAGCGTGCCGTAGCCGCCGTGGCTCAGGGCACGTCGGAAATCACGCAGGTCATGGCTCCGGTTCCGGCTGTCGCCGACATGTCGGGCCTTGACGTGGCTGCCGACGGAACCGCGGTGTACGTGGAGCAGGATCCGTACGCCAGCGCGCAGCAGGACCCGTACTACTACGCGGACCCTTACGCCCAGCCGAGCCCTTACGGGGCTGCGGGCGGAGACGATCGCTTCTTCAACGCAAGCGACGAAGAGCTCGAGCAGTGGTCGAAGGGCCTGGCCAAGCAGGATCGCAAGCGCCGCAACGTCGGTCTCAAGATCCTCGTGACCATCGTGCTGCTGATTCTGGTCGCGTTCGGCGCCGCCGTGTTCCTGTACACGCAGGGCTGGGGCTACCCGACGCAGGAGACGGTGGTCAAGCAGCTGTTCGCCGATCCTCAGAACGCGGTGAGCACCGTGTTCTCGAGCGAAGTCGATTCCAGCAAGGCCGCTTCCATGGTCGAGCCCGTCGTGCAGGATGCGAATCCCGCTATCGACGGCATGAACAAGTCCATGAGCGATTCCACCGTGTACGTGACGGCCAAGACCGCCGAGGGCGGCGCCATGCAGTACAAGGTGTCGCTCGTGCGCGATGCGATCGGCTGGAAGGTTTCCAGCGTTGATCTGTATTTCCCCAGTCAGAATTAACAGGGTTCACCGAAGGCGCGTGCGTTCGCGCGCGCCTTCTTCACGTTTGCAATAATGCATGATAGAGAAGGGAACAATATGGCAGTTCAGAAGACGTACAGCATGATCAAGCCGGACGGCGTGCGCAACGGTCACATCGGCGAGATCGTCAACCGCTTCGAGCGCGCGGGCTTGGTTGTCGAGCGCATGGAGCTGGGTATGGTGACTGACGAGCAGGCGAAGGCTAACTACGCCGAGCACGAGGGCAAGCCGTTCTACGACGGTCTGATCTCTTACATCACCAGCGGCCCGGTGGTCAAGATGGTCATCTCCGGCGAGGGCGCCGTGGCGAAGTGCCGCGCGCTCATGGGTGCCACTAATCCGGCGGAAGCAGCCCCCGGCACGATTCGCGGCGATTTCGGTCTCATCATGGACGAGAATGTCATCCATGGATCGGATTCCCCTGAATCCGCCGAGCGCGAGATCGGCATCTTCTTTGCGTAAGCGGGTCGAGAACGACCGGTAACGCCAAAGGCCCCTTCGCTCGGTAACGACGAAGGGGCCTTTCCATGCCCGATACATCTGCTCACCCAGACGAGAAACGGACGAGAGCATGCTCTATCGTGTTATCGATGCAACCGAGTTGCCAGCGCTCGTGTCGGCGTTCATGGAATCCTATGAGGTGGTGGCCCCGGTCAAAAGCGATCAGGGCTATTCCTTCGAGGCCATCGCTTCGCCCGATGACGTGGAGTTGGCCTACGAGACCACCATCGCGTCGCCGAAGAAGTACTTCCTGCCGCCGGTCGAGACCCTTATGACGTTCGATGTTGCCGACAACTCGGTCACCGACTTCGCGGCGGAGATCACGCCGCGCGTCATCTTCGGGGCCCATGCGTGCGACATCAACGCCATCAACCGCTTGGATTTGGTGTTCAAGGACGGTCGCTACCCTGATCCGTACTACGTGGCTCGCCGCAACGCGACGCTCATCGTGGGCATCAGCTGCATGCCCACCGCCACGTGCTTCTGCCATTTGTGGGATGCCGACGAAGCTCGCTTCGGATACGACTTGTTCCTGCAGGATCTTGGCGACAAGTACCTGGTGAGCATTTCGAGCGTCGAGGCTGCGAACATTTTGGAGGCCGCCTGCAACCCGCGCGTCGCAACCGACGAGGACCGTTTCGAGTTCCGTCAGGCCACGCGTCGGCGCCAGGAGTCCTTCAACGGCTCGATCCCCGATATCACCGACGTGGCCATGCTCATGGACGCGTTCCATAAGGACCCGTACTGGGACGAGCTGGGCGGTCGGTGTCTCTCGTGCACGGCTTGCTCGGCAGTGTGCCCTACGTGCTTCTGCTTCGATATTCAAGATACGTTCGACCCGGACGGCAAGACCGGGCGGCGCGAGCGCGTGTGGGACGCATGCACGGCGCCGCAGTTCGCCGAAGTGGCCGGCGGCCACAACTTCCGCGGCGACGGGCGCACGCGCGTACGGCATCGCATGTACCACAAGCTCAACGGCTTTCTGGCGAACCACGACCGCATGCTCTGCGTGGGATGCGGCCGGTGCGTGAAGGCGTGCAAGGCGAACATCAATCCCATTGAGGTGCTGGAGTTCTTCGAGAGGAAGGGGGCCGAGGATGCCCAGTAGCTGCGCTGTGTCCACCGTGCAGGTGCGCCCGTTCGCGGGCGGTCCCGCTCCGCTTTCGGGGACCGAGATGATGATGTCGAACCCGTACCGGCCCTGGCCGGCGCGCATCACGTCCATCACGGAGTTGACCGCAACCGAGAAGTTGTTCGAGTTTCGCCTGATCGACGAGCGCATTCGCGATGCGTTCCATCACGAGCCCGGACAGTTCGTGGAGGTGTCCATCTTCGGCGTGGGCGAGGCCCCCATCTCCATTTCCAGTTCGCCGTCCAAGCACGGCTTTATCGAGCTGTGCGTGCGCCGCACGGGCAAGTTCACCGAGGTGCTGCACCAGATGCAGTGCGGCGACATCGTGGGCTTGCGCGGGCCGTTCGGCCGCGGTTTCCCCTTCGAGGACATGAAGGGCCACGACATCTTGCTGGTTGCGGGCGGTTTGGGCATCGCGCCTTTGCGCTCGCTCATCAACAACATCCACGACGAGCGTAGCGAGTTCGGCAAGGTCACCATCATCTACGGGTCGAAGAACCCCTCCGAGGTGATGTTCCGCAACCAGTTCGAGATGTGGCGCCATCGCAAGGATTTCGACCTGTACTTGACCGTCGACAACCCCGACGATACCTGGGACGGGGAAGTGGGCCTGGTCACGAAGCCGTTCGAGCATTTGGAAGTGGATCCCGACAACACGTTCGGGGCGTTGTGCGGGCCGCCGGTCATGTACCGTTTCGTCATCGATGAGATGCGCAAGAAGGGTATCAGCTACGACCATATCTACTGCAGCTTCGAACGTCACATGAAATGCGGCATGGGCAAGTGCGGCCATTGCCAGATCGGCCATCAGTACGTGTGCATCGACGGACCCGTGTTCAACTATTGGGAAGCCAAGAACATTCAGGGGTCGATGTAGGATGAACGGGAGCAATATGAGCGGAAACTGCATTGCCTGTCAGGAGAAGCCGGTTGCGCCGCGCGTCGTGGTTGCCGGACTGGCCAGCTGCTTCGGGTGCCAGTTGCAGATCACGAACGCCGAGGCGCATCTGCTTGACGTGCTGGGGCAGATCGATTTGCGCTATTGGCAGCTGGCCTCGAGCGATCCTATGCCCGACGATTTCGACGTCGCCATCATCGAGGGCGCGGTGACCACCGAGGAAGCCGAGGCTACCGTGCGCATGCTGCGCGAGCGCGCCGGCGTGGTGATCGCCATCGGCGCGTGCGCCACCACGGCCGGCATCCCCGGCATGGCGGCCGACCACTTCCTCGAGCGTCCCGGCCAGGTGTACGATCGCCTGCCCGATGCATGCGGCGACATGATCGCTCCGCGGCCGATCAGCGCGGTGGTGGACGTGGACTACGAGGTGCGCTGCTGCCCGATCGACACGCTTGACTTCCTGGACGTTTTGCAGCGCGCCCTGTACGGGTCGAACAAGGGATTCCCCACGAAGACCATGTGCGGCGACTGCAAACGCAACGAGTCCAGCTGTTTCTACGGGAAGGGAACGCTGTGCCTGGGGCTGGTGACCGTAGCCGGCTGCGGTGCGAAGTGCGTGAATCTGGGTCGGCCCTGCAACGGGTGCCGCGGCCTTTCGCCCGATGCCAACCTGGCGTCGGCTCGCGAGGCGGTGGCGCGCTACGGCGTTTCCGTGGCCGACTTCGACCAGGCGCTCGAGATGTTCAATCAGGTAAACCCCGCCCTTGCGGCGAGCGAGTGAGGAAGCATCCCATGACGAAAACCGCTATACACGTCGACCATATCGCCCGCGTCGAGGGCCACGGCAACGTGCACGTGGTCATCGAGGACGGCGTTGTGAAGACCGTTGAGATGAACGTGGTCGAGCCGGCCCGCCTGTTCGAGAGCATGGTGCGCGGCCGCCGGTTCGAGGAGATCCCCTACATTGCCTCGCGCATCTGCGGCATCTGCTCGGCAAGCCACGTGGTCACCGACCTGCTTGCCATCGAGCGCATCTTCGGCGTGCAGGTGACCGATCGCACGAACGCCTTGCGCGAGCTTTTGGTGTACGGGTCCTACCTGCAAAACCACGCGTCGCACCTGTTCGTGTTCGCCGCGCCGGACTTCGTGGGCATGAAGAGCGTGTTCCCGCTGGCCGAGACGAACCCTGAGCTGTTCGAGAAGGCGCTGGGGCTCAAGGCGCTCGGCAACGAGCTGTGCACGCGCGTCGGAGGTCGCAGCATCCATCCCATCACGGCGGTGGTCGGCGGCTTCACGCACGAGCTGGAAGCGGGGGAGTACCGGGAGCTTGCCGACAAGATGGACGAGGCGCGCGCGTTCGCGTCGGCGACGGTCGACCTGTTCGATTCGTTCGAGGTGCCGGACATCCAGACCGCGGGAGACATGCTGGCCATGGTTGCTCCCGACCGCTACCCGGTGTGCGATTCGCGCACGGCGCGCTTCCTGGATGCGGACCTGACGTTCGACGCCGACGAGGCGACCAACGAGCTGGAAGAGTTCGCGGTTCCCCATTCAGCCGCGCTGCTCTCGCGCGTGCGCTCGACCGGCAAGCCCTTCTTCACGGGCGCGCTCGCCCGCATCAACGCCTCGTGGCAGCATTTGAGCCAGGATGCGAAGGTGGCGGCGGCAAAGGCCGGATTGCGCCCGCCCGAGCGCAATCCGTATTTGAACAACGTGGCACAGGCGGTGGAACTGGTGGACGCGCTGGAACGCTGCGCCGCCCTGTGCCGTCGCCTGGCGGAGCCGGACGGCTTCGAGGGATCGAGCGAGCCGGTTTCGTTCGAGGTCAAGGCGGGTCGCGGCACCGGGTTCACCGAAGCGCCGCGCGGTGCGCTGTTCCATGAGCTGGAGCTGGACGAAGAGGGCCGCGTGGTGCATGCGTCCATCATGACGCCTACGGCTCAGAACGTGGCGAACCTCGAAGCCGACATGCGCCTTCTGGCCGAGAAGCTGGTGTCCGAGGGCTTGGATCGCGACGCCATCCAGCTGGACATTGAGAAGCTGGTCCGCGCCTACGACCCCTGCCTCTCCTGCAGCGTCCACTAGGCGAGGCTGGCGGTCCGGCCGTCTGTTCGAGGCGCGCGGCTGTTTCGAGATATGCGACCCGACGGGCTTGCGACTTCGCGTCGCAAGCCCGTTTTTAGTTGGGGAGCGTTCGCGAGGCGCCGGGGCTTTCTTGTGGATGCCGCCGCGGGTTGCAGCTTGCTGGTTTCGCGTACGGGCTTGCGGCGGCGTGCGGTGCGCTGGCCGGCTTGCGCGCGAAAAACTCCTGTCGCTGGCAGGTTCTGACGGTTTGAGGTCGTCGAAGGCGGCGAAGCAAGCTCCTGCGAAAGAACGGCCCAGCAGCCCAGAGCTGTGACCAGGCAAAACGAAAAACGGGCAAAGCTGCGGCGCGAGCAGGGCTCGGCCAAACGACCTCAAACCGTCAGAACCTGCCAGCGGGAGCGTTTTCTCGTGCGCGCATAAGACGGCGCGAGCGCGGTGCCGGGACCGTTCCTTGGTTTCGCTTGTTTCCCTCGCGTCATTGGGCGGGCTAGTTGTGCCCCTCGTGGATTTTCGCGCGGGGAAAACCCCCTGTGCTAGAATTCAGTTTCACGTAGAAACGAGATACAAGGGGTTTGCCCGTATGTCCTTCTTAGATATGTTTTCGGGTTTGACGGGTCAAATGTCCACGGACATGGCTATCGACCTCGGAACTGCTAATACATTGGTTGCCATTCCGGGCGAAGGCATCGTCGTCAACGAGCCTTCGGTCGTGGCTATCGAAAAGGCGACGCATCGCGTGCTCGCCGTCGGCCACGAGGCCAAGAACATGATCAACCACACGCCGGAGGCGTTTTCGGCCGAGCACCCGCTGCATGACGGCGTGGTCGCCGACTACGACGTGACCGAGGCTATGATCTCGGCGTTCATCAACAAGGCGGCTCCGCGCAAGTATCCGTGGCAGGCGAAGCCCCGCATCGTCATCTGCATCCCCTGCGGTGCCACGTCGGTGGAGAAGCGCGCCGTGTTCGAGGCGGCCGTGCAGGCGGGCGCTCGTCAGGCGTACCTCATCGAAGAGCCCATGGCTGCTGCTATGGGCGCCGACCTGCCCGTTACCGAGCCGACGGGCTCGATGGTCGTCGACATCGGCGGCGGCACGACGGAGGTTGCGGTCATCTCGCTCGGCGGCATCGTCACGTCGTCTTCGCTGCGCTTGGCCGGCAACCGTATGGACGAGGCCATCGCCATGCACCTGCGCGACCTTTTGGGCATCAAGATCGGCGAGCGCACGGCCGAGATCATCAAGATCAAGATCGGCTCCATCCTGCCGTTCGAAGACGGTCGCGAGCGCGACATGATCATTTCGGGCCAGGACGTCATCACCGAGCAGCCGAAAGAGGTCACCATTCAGTCCGAGGACGTGCGCCAGGCCCTCATCGCCCCGTGCGAGGAGATGGTCGTGCACATCAAGGAGACGTTCAAGAAGACGAACCCGGACCTGGCCTCCGACATCATCCAGAACGGCATCCTGCTGACGGGCGGCGGCGGACTTCTGTCCGGCCTTGATCGCTACCTGACGGACAAGCTGGAGATTCCCGTATGGACAAGCGAAACGGCGCTCACCAACGTGGTTATGGGCTGCCTCAAGGTGCTCGAGACGCCGACGGCGCTCAAGCAGACCCTCATGCGGTCGAAATAGGGTTGAGCCGGCTTTCTTATGGCGCTTAACTTCCAACAAAGAAACTCGGCGTTTCTGCGCCGGGTTCTGCTCGTTGCATTCCTGGTGGCGTCGATCGTGCTGGTTGCGGTATATGCACGCGAAGGGGAGAACGGGCCTGTTCATGCTGTGCAGGGAGCCGTGTCGAACGCGGTCGCGCCGCTTAGGTTCGTGGGCGCCGCTGCCGGTTCGGCTGCGAGCGCCGCGGGCGAGGGCATCGAGAACGCCACTGCAGACGAATCGACGCTTTCGGGCTTGCGCGAGTACAACGCCGAGCTCATAGAGCAGTACGCCCAGATGGAGGAGTACCGGCAGGAGAACGAGCGCCTGCGCCAGCTGCTCGATCTCAAGGATACGGCCGGCATCGACGGGGTGGGCGCGCGCGTCATCGGTCGCAGCTCCGAAGCCTGGAGCCAGACGGTGACCATCGACAAGGGATCGGCTGACGGCGTGGACAGCGGTTTGACCGTCATGGCCGCATCGGGCGTGGTGGGGCAGGTGTTCGAGACGACCGAGCACACCGCCAAGGTTCGCCTGCTGTCGGATCCGAAATCCGGGGCGGCGGCGCTCGTGCAGTCGAGCCGCGCCGAGGGCATCGTTCGCGGCTCCCTGGAGGGGCTGCTGTACCTCGAAAACCTTGATGCCGACGCGTCGGTGAATCCGGGCGACGTTGTGGTTACGTCGGGTTTGGGCGGCAGCTACCAGAAGGGCCTGGTCATCGGCACGGTGGTCAAGGTCGATTCCCAGCAGGGCGGCGCGACGCGACGTGCGGTGGTCTCGCCGAACGATCAGGCTTCTTCGCTTGAAGAGGTGCTCGTGGTGTTCGGCGTGGGCTCCGACGGATCGGACGCTTCGTCGGGGTCTTCGAATGCGGATAACGAAGGGAGCAATGCGTAATGGGCCTTGAGCGCAGCAATGCCGTGGTTGCGGTCGGCGCGGTTGTGGCCGTTTTGCTCCAGATCGTCGTGGCTCCCAATATAGCGTTGTTCTCTGCTCAGCCGAATTTCCTTTTGGCGTACGTGCTGGTGGTCGCGATCGTGAGGCCGAACGAGGCGGGACCCGTCCTGCCGTTCGTTTTGGGGCTCGTGTACGATTTGACGGGTTCCGGGCCGGTGGGCGCGATGGCGTTCCTGTTTGTGCTCTTCTCGTTCGTCGCTTCCCGCGCGTTCGCGATCCTGGACAACGATACGTTGTTCATGCCGTTGACCATCTTCGCAGTGAGCGTTCTTGCGGTCGAGATGCTGTACGGCGGACTGCTCATGACAACCGGGCTTTCCGCCAGCGCACTCGACGCGTTTCTGTACCGGGCGCTGCCGTGCGGACTTTACGACTGCATCGTCGGCCTGGTGCTGTACCTGATCATGGCGCGCCTGATGGTCGGCGGCTCCCAGGACCGCGGACTGCGCACGCCTCGGCTGCGCTAGGAGGCGGTCTGCATGCTTGTCGCCATCATAGCAGCTGTCGTTGCGGCCATCGTGGCCATTGCGGCCATAGCCATCACGTTCTCCATCATGAAGGGCCGCTCGTCGTCCAATGTCAGCGTCAAGAAAGACGTGCGCTCCATCAGCTCGGTGGGCGTGTCGTCCACGCTGCCGGATTCCGCCAAGCGCGTGGCCGGTTCCGGCTCCGGGCACGCGACCGGCGTGCAGCAGGCCGCTCCGAATCCGTCCGGCAACCTCAAGTCGCGCTTCGTGGCCATGGGCGTGCTGGCCGCCGGCGTGTTCGGGTCGCTGACGGCGAAGATCTGGAGCATGCAGGTGCTCGAGCAGAGCGAGTTCCGCAGCGCTTCGGACGAAAACCAGTACAGCATCGTGTACAAGCCGGCGCCGCGCGGCCGCATCTTGGATGCCGACGGGCTGCCGCTTGTGAAGAACCGCTCGTCGTTGACGGTGCTGGCCGACCCGGACGTGGCGAACGACCGCGATGTGGTCCAGCGCCTGTCCGCCACCCTGGGCGTGCCCTACAACGTGGTGCGCAAGCGCATCCTCGACGCTTCGAGCGGCGCGCAGAGCCAGCGCGTGGTGGCCAGCGACGTGCGCATGCGCGACGTCGCGTTCATCATGGAGCATTCCGACGCGTTTCCCGGCATCACGGTGGACGAGCGCGCGGTGCGCGACTATCCTTACGGCGCGCTTGCGGCGCACGCGGTGGGCTATACGGGATTTCCCAGCGAGGATGATTTGAAGAACCCGCCCGAGGGCCGCGTGGTGAAGTCCGGCGACTCCGTGGGCAAGGCGGGCGTGGAGTTGATGTACGACAACATGCTGGCGGGGGATCACGGCGAAAAGAAGGTGGTTGCCGACACGCACGGCAACGTGGTGGACGTGGTGAGCGAAACGCAGCCCGTGAGCGGGTCCGACGTCTATCTGACCATCAAGGGGCCGGTCCAGTACGCCTGCGACCGCGCGCTTGCGGAGCTGATCGCGCCCAAGGACGGCACCATCGGCACGGGCAAGGGCACGGCCGGCGCGGCCGTGGTCATGGACGTGCGTGACGGCGGCATCGTGGCCCTGGCCAGCTATCCGACGTTCGAACCGGAGGTGTTCTCGGGTTCCATCTCGCAGGATGTGTGGGACGTGTACCAGTCCGACGACGCGCATCGGCCCATGCTGAACCGCGCGATCGGCGGCACGTACCCGGCTGCTTCCACCTACAAAGCGTTCACGAGCTTGGCGGCGTTGGCCAACGGGTTCGCGGACACCTCGCGCACGTGGACCTGTACCGGTTCGTGGGACGGCTGGGGTTCGGGCGACGTGCAGAAGTGCTGGAAGCGCTCGGGACACGGGACGCTCGACCTGCGCGGCGGCATCGTGAACTCGTGCGACGTGGTGTTCTACGACATAGCGTACAACTTCTTTGAGCATAGCTCGCTCGGGCGCGGTCCCGCTACGGTGTCGGATACGGCCATGCAGGACTATATAAAGAAGTACCGCTTCGGTGAGCGGACGGGCATCGACCTGCCCGCCGAGGAGGCCGGTCGTGTTCCCACGCCCGAATGGAAGGCCGAGTATTTCAAGGACACGCCCGAAGAGGCGGCCTGGAAGGGCGGCGACTCCACCAACATGGTCATCGGCCAGGGCTACGTGCTGGCCACGCCTTTGCAGATCGCCGTGGCGTACGGCGGCCTTGCAACGGGTAAGATCATGAAGCCCCATCTGTTGAAAGAGGTGCGCAACGCGGGAGGCGACGTGGCGCTGTCCGCGAAGGCGGAAGTGGTGGCGGAGCCCGACGTTCCCATGAAGGACCTTGCGTTCGTGCGCGACGCGCTCAAGGGCGTGACCGTGGAGAACGCCGACATCGCGCCGTTGTTTCAGGATCGGGGCATCGATCCGGCCACGGTTGCCTGCAAAACGGGTACCGCCGAAATGGCGGGCAAGGACGATTACGCGTGGTTTGCCTGTTACGCCCCCTACGACGACCCCAAGTACGTGGTGGCCTGCGTGGTGGAGGAAGGCGGCGGCGGTTCGGCCGTCGGCGCTCCTCTGGGCGCGGAGCTTCTGGCTGCCGTGCTCGATTACGATGCAGGCACGTACGCCGACATGGGAAAGATCGCCGGCTCGACGGGCAAAGCGGTCGAGTACAAGGGATCGTCAAGCGGACGAACGGACTAGAAAGGAGGCGTCATGGCGCAGCTGCCCCAGATCAACTCGGTCAAGGCTCCCGACAGGGCCGTAACGCAAGCCACGCGAACGCGACGCTTCCCTTGGCTCAACCTTCCGTTCGTCATCGTGGTGGCGCTTCTGGTGTGCTACGGGCTGGTGATCGTTTATTCGGCGGTGCTCAACGATCCCGACTACAGCTTTTCGCGTCAGCTTATGGGCGTGGCCGTCGGCGCGATAGCCATGGTGCTGGTCTGGCAGTTCGATTACCGAAGGCTGTCCGACTACACCACGCTGTTCCTTATCGTGAACGTGGTGCTCATTCTGTCGCCTCACCTACCCGTTATCGGCGTGAACACCATGGGCGCCACGTCGTGGATCAACGTTGGCATACAGATTCAGCCGGGCGAGTTCGCCAAGGTGACGGTCATCCTTTTGGACGCCAGTATCATGGCGCGCTACGGAGGGCGGCTTGACGACCCGCGCGAGTACCTGAAGGCGCTCGGCCTTATGCTGGTGCCGTTCGCGTGCATCATGACGCAGCCCGACCTGGGTACGGGCCTGGTGTACCTGTTCATCGGCGCCGTGGCGCTGGTGGTGGGCGGCGCGCGCCCGAAGTACCTGCTGATCACGTTGGCGGCCGGCATTGTGGCGGTGGCGGCCGTGTTTGCCATCGACGAGGTCATCAAGGGGTCAACGGGAGAATACAAGCTGCTCAAGCAGTACCAGCGCAACCGGTTGCTGGTGTTTCTCGATCCCGGCCTCGACCCCAACGGGGAAGGCTACAACCTGCGCCAGGCGCAGATCGCCATCGGGTCGGGCGGGTTGTTCGGCAAAGGGCTGTTCCAGGGCACTCAGCATGCGCTGGGCATTCTGCCTGAAGCTCCAACCGACTTCATCTTCTGCGTCTTGGCTGAAGAGCTTGGGTTTTTCGGTGTGATGGTGCTGCTTTCGCTGTACGCGTCGCTTGTTTTGATAAGCTTCCGTATTGCGGCGGCGGCCAGCGACCTTTTCGGCATGACCATCGTCATGTGCGTTGTGGGCATGTGGCTGTTCCAGATTCTCGAGAACATCGGCATGGACTGCGGGCTCATGCCCATCACGGGCATCCCCTTGCCGTTCATGAGCTACGGGTCGTCGTTCATGATGGTCAACTTTATCATGGTGGGTATGATCGGATCGGTGTGGACCCACAACATGGCAAGCAAGCGTTAGGGAAGAAGGCGGTTATGCAGCTACCCGTTGACGTCAAGGCGGTTATCGACGAGGCCACCAATATCGACGAGGCTCGTCGCACTTCCATTTCAGTGAGCGTGTACCTGGACGACACCGCTCCCGGCGACGTGCAGGCGCACGTACGCCAGGCGTTCGCCAGCGCGTCCGCGCATGCGCGCGTGTCGCTGACGTACCTGGACGGCCGTCCGTTCGTGCCGTACGCGGGCGACGACATGGCGGTTATCGTGGCGGGACTGGGCGATCAGGTGGGCGTGTGCGCTCAGCACGTGCGCGCGGTCGGCGTGCCGGTCATGGTGGTGACCACGTTGCCGGAGCTGGTTTCCGACATAGCGCGGGCCTCCGGCTTCCCTATTCCGGACGGCGATGTGGTTTCGCCGAAGATCGTGCAGCCCAAGCAGCTGCCCGCTGAAGGAGAGGACCCGTCTGCCGCGCAGCCTTTGACCGAGCCGTACGCGCTCGACGACGCAAGGGCCGCGTCGCTTTCGGAGCGCATGGGGGGCTGGGTCATCGATGCCTGCAACGAGAAGCGCCTTGCCTGCGCGCTGGCGTTCCCGTTCGTGCGCAAGCCGCTGTCTATGGAAGCAGTGAACGCGACGTCCTTGCAGAACGCGGGCGTGGGCTTGCTGGTTATCATTCCGGGCGCCGATATGCCCGTCATGACGCTCAACCAGGCGAAGATGCTGCTCATGATAGCCGCTGCCTATGGCGAGGAGCTCAACATGGAGCGCGTCAAGGAGCTGGCGGCGTTGGTGGGCGGCGCGTTCGCGTGCCGCGCGGTCGCTCGTCAGCTGGTGGCGTTCGTTCCCGCGCTCGGCTGGGCCGTAAAGGCGGCGATCGGGTACACCGGCACGCAGGCTATGGGCCGTGCTGCGATCGAATACTACGAAGGCGGCCCGAACTTGGGCAGGCTGACCGATGCCGTGGCTTCCGCCCGCGACAAGGTGGTCCAAGCCGCCGCGAAGCGCGCGGCTCAGAAGGCGCAGGCCACCGGTGTCAAGGCCGTGGAGGCCGTGCGCGCCAAAGCCGCGCAGGCGGTCGGCGGCGTGCGCCCGGGAGGCGGCGCGGTCAAGGGCCGCTAGTTCGCACTTTTGTTCCGGGGGCCTGCTCGGTCCCCGGTGTTCTGCTTGTTTTTGCTCATCCCGCATTCGAAGAGGGGAAATTCCGATGAAGGATCTTTGGCCGCAGCTCGAGCCGCTGCTTGTCCATGCAGAGCGTCCTGCTCGCTATCTAAACCATGAGTACGGCTGCGTTTACAAGCCCGAAGCAGACTTTCGCTTCTGCATGGTGTATCCCGACACGTACGAGTTGGGCCAGGCCAACCAGGCGCTGCGCATTCTGGCGAACGCGGTGAACGCCCAGGAGGGCATGGCTGCGGAGCGCGCCTTCCTTCCGGCTTCGGACATGTGCGACACACTGCGCGCCGAAGGCTTGCCGCTGTTCAGCATCGAGAGCTGCGCGCCGGTGGCGTCGTTCGACGCAGTGGGCATCACGCTGCCGCACGAGCTTGCCGCCACGAACGTGCTGGAGACGCTTGATTTGGCGGGCATCGCGCTGCATGCGAAGGATCGCGCGCAAGACGATCCGTTCGTGATGGGCGGCGGACCCTGCGCCTTCAATCCCGAGCCGTACGCCCCGTTCTTCGACTTCCTCAGCATCGGGGAAGGGGAGGAGGCGTTGCCGGAATACTTGGCCATTGTCAGGCGCATGCGATCGGAAGGCGCGGCGCGCGCCGACATCCTGCGCACGCTTGCCCAGCAGCCGGGCTGCTACGTGCCCTCGCTGTACCGTTGGCGCGACGAGGCGACGGCGCAGCAAGAGGGTTCGTGGATCGAGCCGCTGGAGGCGGAGGCGCCCGCGCGCATCGACAAGCGCCTGTTCGAAGGCTTTGCCGAAAGCCCCGGTTGGGAACCGTGCGTCGTGCCGTTCACGGAAGTGGTGCACGATCGTCTGAACGTCGAGATCCTGCGCGGCTGCGCGCGCGGGTGCCGGTTCTGCCAGGCAGGCATGATGTATCGTCCCGTGCGCGAGCGATCGGCGGACAACGTGGTGGCTTCGGTGGTGTCGGGTCTGGCCGAAACCGGTTACGACGAGGTGAGCCTGACCTCGCTTTCCTCGACGGATCATTCGCAGATCGCCGACATTCTTACGCGGCTGAACCGTGCGTGCGACGGGAAAGGCGTGCGCATCTCGGTGCCTTCGCAGCGCCTTGACTCGTTCGGCGTGGACATGGCCGAGCTGGTGGCAGGTCAGAAGAAGGGTGGTCTCACCTTCGCGCCGGAGGCCGGCACCCAGCGTTTGCGCGACGTCATCAACAAGAACGTGACGGAGGACGACCTGTTCGGCGCGCTCGACGCCGCGTTCTCGGCGGGCTGGCGTCGCTGCAAACTCTACTTCATGATCGGCCTGCCTACCGAAACCGACGAGGACATCAAAGGTATCGCCAGCTTGGCGCAGCGCGCGTACGACCGCATGAAGGCCGCGACGCCGCCCGAGCAGCGCGGCAGCTTGCGCATGAGCGTTTCATGCGCGCTGTTCGTTCCGAAGGCCCAGACCCCGTTTCAGTGGGACGGGCAGATTCCTCCCGAGGAAGCGTTGCGACGCGTGAACCTGCTGCGCAACTCGATCAAGTACCGTGCGATCGACGTGCATTGGCACGATCCCTCCACCAGCTTCGTGGAGGCCGTCATGAGCCGTGCCGGACGCGAAGCCGCGGCGTGGGTGGAGGCGGCCTGGCGGCGCGGCGCGCGGTTCGACGCATGGACCGAGCATTTCAACGCGCAGGCTTGGCGCGATGCCGCGCAGGAGGTGGGCATCGATCCCGAAGCGATCGCGCAAACGGCTTATCCCACCGATCGGGTTATGCCGTGGTCGCATATCACCACGGGCGTGTCCGAGCGCTTTTTGGCGCGCGAGCGCAAGCTTGCCGAACAGGAGCGCACGACGCCCGACTGTACGTTCGGGGCGTGCTCTGCGTGCGGCGCATGCCCTTCGCTTGGCGCGGACAACCAGCTGGCGCGGCCGCGCGTGGCCAGCGGGTCCAATGCGCAGCCGGAGTCGCCGGATTCCGATCTTCGCGCGCACGTCGCCGCTCCGGAGGATGCCCCGGCGGCCTTCGACGAATGCCAGGAGGAAGCTTATGTCTGATCCGAACCTGTTTCGCCTTCGCGTGACGTTTTGCAAGCAGGGGCGCTTGGCGCTGCTCTCCCACTTGGAGGTGGCGCGCGCCCTCGAGCGCGCCGTGCGTCGCGCGGGACTGCCGTTTGCCGTGAGCCAGGGATTCTCTCCCCACATGAAGATTGCGTTCGGCGCTGCGCTTCCGGTGGGCGTAGGGGGCACGCACGAGCTGTTCGACTTGCAAATGACGCGCTACGTAGCGCCTGACGAGGCATTGGAGGCATTGCGGGATGCAAGCGTCCCTGACCTGATGGTGAAGGATTGCGTCTATATCGACGCGCGCACGCCGGCGGCTTCGGCTGCGTATCCGATCGGCACGTACCGGGTGCTGCTCTCTTGCGCCCCCGCCCAGCTGCCGGTGCCCGAAGAGATCACCGTGATTCGCAAGAAGAAGGAGAAGGTTCTGCGGGTTTCTGACTTCCTGGTGGGAGAGATGGAGCTTGCCGGAGCCGTCCTGACGTTTTCGCTGGAGTCGAAGCCTACGGGGTCGCTGCGTCCCGACGTGCTGCTGCAAGCTTGCTGCGCGCAGGCGAACGCTTCCGAAGATGATGGCTGCTGCGCGGCGCCTCTGGCGTTTTTGGTGGAGAACGGCGAGCCGTCGCTGGTCGACGAGGATCCGTGCGACGACGGACGGATCCTGCGCGTCGTCACTACGACCCGCATCGACCAGCGGGCCGTTTGAGTCCGGCAGGTTTTCGCGGTGCAAACGCGGGCGCTTCGTGCGTCCGCGTTTTTTGTACCTGGTTTCGAGCGCTGTTGGCGCGGTGGAGAGCTTCCGGTTCTGTCAAAACGAACGAGTTTTGCTGGTCCTCAAATCAGGATAAAGGCTAAGGTCGATCGTCTGACCTGGTACGATGAGATACGTGCTCGAGCGCTTCGCCTGCAAGGGGTCGAAAATCGCCGCAAAACTCGTTCGTTTTGACAGAGCGGGGGACCAGACAGCAAAAAAGCCCGCGAAAGCGGGCTTCTGCAAGTAAATGGCGGGATGTACGAGACTCGAACTCGCGACCTCCGACGTGACAGGCCGGCGCTCTAACCAACTGAGCTAACACCCCTTGCTTCAGCAGCGCGGATTATTCTACCGGGTGTTTTCCAATCGCGCAATACCTAATTTCAAAAACTTTTGATTCTCGTGTGTTCCCGCGTGCGAGGGGGAAGGGAGGGCTCTCGTGCGGAACGGGGCGGACGGTTCCCAGCGGTGGGCGAAGCACCCGTGCGATTTTGCGGCCCCGTAGGGACTCGCACGATTGCGCGGCCGTGCAACCAGGAGGCGACCGAGGCGTCCGCGAGGCCGCGCTCTGCAACCAAGGGGCGGACAGGTGCTCGCGCCAAGTCGTACTCCGCGATCCCGGGGCGATCAAGGCGCGTGCGGCAGCCCGCAGCTAGCCGCCGTCCTCATGTCCCGTTCGCGGTGCATGCAGGTTCTGTGTTCAAATAAACATTTCGGTACGCAGTATTTAACTCGTGTTAAAGTTTAGCAGCTAAATTACAGGGGTATGGGAAGGTGCGCCGCCTGCGTTGCGCGGAATCTTCCCCAGCATGAGAGGAACGATATGCCTGATTCGTTCGGACAGATCAGAAGCGAGCTTTTCGAGCTTATGGGACGCATGCGGCACGGCAGCTTCACGCCGCCGACCCCCGATGGCATGACGCCCTCGGAAGCGCGCACGATCATGGCTGTAGACGAGATGGTTCGCCGCCACGGAGAGGCGCGGCCGAATCGCGTGGCCGAGTTCGTGCGCACGACGCCCAGCGCGCTGTCGCAGACGCTTCGCTCGCTTGAGGACAAGAACCTTATAGAGCGCCGCCGTCTGGGCGGGGATTATCGGGGCGTCACCGTCAGCCTCACACAGGACGGGGAGCGCCTCGCGCAAGAGGGAAGGCGCCTTCGCGACGAGTACATCGACCGGGCCATAGCCCATGTCGGTGAAGAGGACATGCGCCATCTGGTGCGCATCTTGGGCAAGATGGCGGAGTTCCGCGAGCAGCACAGCGGCTTGGAAGCTGCGTCGGCATGCGAGGGATGCGCATCCCGCCCTTTCTGCGATGACGCGCGGGAGGACCATCCTGCCGATGCGAAAGGCGGCGACGTTTCGTGCGCATAATTCGCTATCTGAAAAACTGCAAACTCGCGGTGGCGCTCATCGTGTGCCTGCTTGTCGTCCAAGCGGCCACCGATCTGGCCCTGCCGAACTACACGTCGCAGATCGTGGACGTGGGCATCCAGCAGTCGGGCGTGGAGCATGCGGCGACCGAGGAGATGACCGCGAAGACCCATGATGCCGTAGCCATGCTGTTGCCCGAAAACGACGAGCAGGTGTTCCGCGCTGCCTACGACCAGACGGAGCAGGGTACGTACAGGCTCAACGACCAGGGGCGCAAGGAGATCGACGCGCTCGACAAGATGGTGTCCGTTCCGCTTGTGATCGCCCACTACGCCGACAAGATCCCCGACTTCGATCTCGATCAGGCTCTGCAGGCCTATCGGGAGGGGGTCGTCACGAAGGACCAGGTTCTTTCGCTGCGCGATCAAGCCGAACAGCAGATAGGGGACAAGGGCCAGGCCATCGTCGAGCAGCAGGCCATCGCCGCCGCGAAAGCCGAATACGAAAGCCTTGGCTACAACCTGTCCGACATGCAGATGGGTTATCTTATTCGCGTGGGCCTGCTGATGCTGGGCCTTGCTGCCGTGGGCATGGTCGCCGCCGTATGCGTGGGCTTCATCGCCTCTCGCACGGCCGCGAAGGTGGCTGCGGGCTTGCGTTCCCGGCTGTTTCGCCAGGTGGTCGGCTTCTCGGACGCCGAAGTGCAAAGCTTCTCGGCCGCGTCGCTCATTACCCGCGGGACCAACGACGTCCAGCTGGTGCAGATGGTGATCGTCATGCTGCTCCGCATGGTGCTGTACGCTCCCATCCTGGCTATAGGCGGCATCATCATGATCTCGCGCACCAGCCTGTCGATGAGCTGGATCATCGTTGCGGCCGTGGCGGTCATCTTCGCGGTCATCATGGTGCTCATGCGCGTGGCGCTGCCCAAGTTCCGCATCATGCAGACGCTTGTCGATCGCGTGAACCTGGTGTCGCGCGAGATGCTCACGGGGCTGCCCGTCATTCGCGCGTTCGACCGCCAGGAGTACGAAGAGGCCCGCTTCGACAAGGCTAGCACGCACCTGATGAAGACCCAGCTGTTCACGAACCGCGTCATGACGTTCATGATGCCGTTGATGATGCTGATCATGAACGTAGTGTCGGTGCTGATCGTATGGGTGGGCGGCAGCTACATCGATACGGGTGCCATTCAAACCGGCGACCTGATCGCGTTCATCACCTATTCGATGGTCATCATCATGGGCTTTCTCATGATCGGCATGATATCCATCATGCTTCCGCGCGCCGACGTAGCCGCGCAGCGCATCAACGAAGTGCTCGATGCGCGTCCGACCGTGTGCGACCCTCCCGCCGACGAAGCCTGCGACCAGCGTCTGGCCGCGCGTACCGGCGGGGCGGCCATCGCATTCAACGACGTGAGCTTCAAGTACGGCGACTCCAAGGAATGCGTGCTCGAGCACGTCGATTTCGTGGCCGAGCCGGGCAAGACCACGGCCATCATAGGTTCCACGGGATCGGGCAAGTCCACGATTATCAAGCTGATCGAGCGCTTTTACGATGCGACCTGCGGATCCGTTACGGTGGACGGCGTTGACGTGCGCCACGTGAGCCAGCACTGCCTGCGTGCTCAGTTGGGCTACGTTCCTCAGGAGTCGTTCCTGTTCAGCGGCACTATCGGCTCGAACATCGCGTACGGCAACGAGGACATGCCCCCCGAGCGCATCGAGACGGCTGCCTCCATCGCCCAAGCCGGCGAATTCGTCGCCTCCAAAGAGGAAGGGTTGGACGCCCGCGTTTCGCAGGGCGGAACGAACGTGTCGGGCGGGCAGCGACAGCGCCTGGCCATCGCCCGCGCCTTGGCAACCGATGCGCGCGCCTACCTGTTCGACGACAGCTTCTCGGCGCTCGACTACAAAACCGACGCCGCTTTGCGTCGCGAGCTGGCGGCGCGCCTGTCCGACAAGACGGTGGTCATCGTGGCGCAACGCATTTCGACGGTTTTGAACGCCGATTTGATCGTGGTGCTCGACGAAGGCCGCGTGGTGGGCAAGGGCACGCACGAGCAGTTGATGGAGTCTTGCGAGGAGTACCGGGAGATCGCGATGTCGCAGCTTTCCGAAGCGGAACTGAACGGAGGTGATGCCGCATGAGCGAACGGAAGCCTTCCGACCGGCAGCAGGCCGAGGCGCCGCGCCGTGGCCCCTTCGGCGGTCACGGGCCCGCGGGGCGCATGATGCCCGGCGAGAAGCCCAAGGATTTCAAGGGCACGCTTGGCAAGCTCGTCTCGTTCATGGGGCGTTTCAAGGCGGCGCTCGTGGTGGTGGTCGTGTTCGCCATCGGATCGACCGTCTTCAATATCGTGGGGCCGAAAGTGCTCTCCACTGCGACGACCGAGCTGTTCAACGGCATCGTCGCCAAGATCGACGGTTCGGGCGGGATCGATTTCGACGCCATCGCGCGCATCTTGGCGTTCACGCTGGGCCTGTACCTGCTGTCGGCAGCGTGCTCGTTCGTCCAAGGTTGGATGATGAGCTCGATCTCGCAGCGTACGTGTTACCAGCTTCGCCGGGCTATTGCCGAAAAGATCGATCGCATGCCCATGGGGTACTTCGAGCGCACGCGGGTCGGCGATACGCTTTCGCGCATCACGAACGACGTGGACACGCTGGGGCAGAGCCTGAACCAGGGCGTGACCCAGCTCATCACGTCCGTGACGACCATCATCGGCGTGCTGGTCATGATGCTGAGCATCAACCCGCTTATGACGCTGATCACGGTGCTCATCCTTCCCGTGTCGGTAGTGCTCATTCTGGTTGTGGTGAAGCGTTCGCAGAAGTACTTCGTGGCTCAGCAGAACACGTTAGGCGAGATCAACGGCTTGGTGGAGGAGACGTTCTCGGGGCACGCCATCGTGAAGGCGTTCAACCGCGAGCAAGGCGCGCTCGAAAGCTTCAACAAGACGAACGGGCGGCTGTATGCGTCGGCGTGGAAATCGCAGTTCATCAGCGGCCTTATGCAGCCCATCATGAACTTCGTGGGAAACCTGGGTTACGTGGCCGTGGCCGTGGCCGGCAGCTTTCTGGCCGTGCAAGGGGTTATCACGGTGGGCGACATCCAGGCGTTCATCCAGTACGTCAAGAACTTCACGCAGCCCATCACGCAGCTGACGCAGGTGTCCAACGTGCTGCAGCAGATGGCGGCGGCGGGAGAGCGCATCTTCCGGTTCCTGGAGCAGCCTGAGGAAGAGCCCGAGCACGTGTCCGCGCGCACGGCCGACGTCGAGTGCCGCGTGTCGTTCGATCACGTGCGCTTCGGCTACGATGCCCAGAACCCGGTCATCAAGGACTTCTCGGCCGAGGTCGCTCCGGGGCAGACCGTCGCGCTGGTAGGGCCTACGGGTGCGGGCAAGACCACCATGGTGAAGCTTCTCATGCGGTTCTACGACGTTCAGGGCGGCGCGATACGGATCGGCGGCGTGGACGTTCGCGACTTCGCGCGCGACGACGTGCGCAGCTTGTTCGGGATGGTGCTGCAGGATACGTGGCTGTTCAACGGGACGATTCGCGAGAACATCCGCTACGGCAACCTGGACGCGACCGACGAAGAGGTGGAGGCGGCGGCGAAGGCTGCGTACGTTCACCATTTCGTCCAGACGCTTCCCCAGGGCTACGATACCGAGATCAACGAGGACGCCAGCAACATCAGCCAAGGCCAGCGCCAGCTTCTGACCATCGCGCGTGCCATCTTGGCCGACCGGCGCATGCTCATCTTGGACGAAGCCACCTCGAGCGTCGACACGCGCACCGAGGAGCGCATCCAGAAGGCCATGGACAACCTCATGCGCGGGCGCACCTCGTTCGTGATCGCGCATCGGCTGTCCACCATCAAGCGCGCCGACCTCATCTTGGTCATACGCGACGGCGATATCGTGGAGCAGGGGTCGCACGATGAATTGCTGGAACTTGGCGGTTTCTACGCAGAGTTGTATAATTCTCAA